>NZ_JBMGJV010000041.1:0-35946 GCF_051025295.1 Candidatus Dedyshia acidiphila
TTTTTTTTGTCCCAGAGCACATACCGAACCTGATGCTGTTCGAGGCTGCGCACGATCTCGTCCTGTTCCATGCCTGAGCCGTACGGGAAGTTGAAGGTGCAACTGCTGTAGCGTGTTGGATTGTTAGTCTTCGAGAAGAAGTAATCCATCACTCCAAGCGGATAGATGAAGATGTCACTTCCGGCGGAAACGTGCTGTTGGACGGCAGTCAATGTAGCCGTGGACGTCCTGAACCATGCCGTCCCCGCACGTGTGTGGACGGGACGCGCCAGCAGCGCGATCCCCAGGCTGACCAGCAGCAGAGACGCCGATGCGATGGTGAGCGTCTGCAACATGACATCTCGCCAGCGGCTGCGGTGACTCTGGAGGTAATAGATAGCGAGCAACAGCAGCAGCGGACTTCCCATGACCAAGTGAGAAATGTCCTTGCGATGCAACTCAGAAACCCAGATCGCCAGGCCTGCGGCCCAATATAGAAGAATCGTTGAGGAGGGCCGCTGTCGTCGCGCGAGTAAGAGGAGCGGCAACAGGAACGGAAGAGCTGCGACGAACAAGTAGGGGATGAAGAGGAGCAGCGCCATCCCATAGGTCCAGCCCATACCGGGCATGACCCAGGCGCTGAAGTAGTTTGTCAGGAGGAATGCGTAGTGAACGTTAAATCCGTGGCTGTAGTTCTGGCGTGGCCAGGTGAAGGTGGCATACACGAGGTCGCCGAGAGCGCCGCGCCGGGCGAAGTAGATCGTGGTCGTGAGCAGCGGAACAAGGAAACCACTGGTCAATAAGCTGACTCGCGCGATGCGAATGCGGAGTGAAGTTGGCTGCAGCACCAGCCAGAGTGTGACAGCGAGGAAGAGGAATAGCCCCTTCTGCTGGAGCGTCAGGGCCGTTGCGCCGGCCAACAGCCCTGCAGAGAAGAGAACGGAGTGCCGCCGATTCTCTGACCAGAACGCCAATGCGGCTACCGCGAGCAGCGCAAAGCAATTGCTGTCCACATGGTGGCTCATCTCCGGCCAGAAGGTCAGAAAATAGCTAGCCATCATCACGGCAGGTGGAAGCAGACGCCAGCGTCCGCATACCCGGCAGGAGAGAAGATAGAGGGCCACTACCGTCGTCAACGAGGTGACGAAAAGACAGGCGCGGAGAGCGAAGTATGTCTCGCCAAAAATGCGGAGAAAACCTGCGATCCAGTAGAAGCTGCCCGGACCCATAATCTCAACGAAGTCGCGCCCGAGCAATTGACCATGCAATGTGCGCACTGCGCCCATCACAAGGATGCCCTCGTTGGATTGCTGGCGGCACATCCTCACCAGAGGAAGAAGGTACAGACTGACAGCGGAGATAAATAGTATGAAGGCACTCAAGTGCTGCTGTCGTGAGTGCTTCTTTGGAGTCTTCAGCGGAGGGAAAGGGCTTCCGGGCTGCTGCGTGACAGCTTCTTGCAGGACCGGCATTTATTCCCCCGTGTGCGTCACCCAAACGCGGCGAATTATAGAGCGGAGCCTGTTTAGATAGTGTCAGTATTCGAGCCCTGACTCTTTATGAAGCAGGACTCATCCTCCCGCGGTGCTGTGGCTGTCGGAGGGACCGACAGCCCGTAGTTTACGAACGGGAAGCGGGGGAGTCGCACCCGTTCATGGTGTGGGCTTTACAGCACCGGACTGGTCTTAGGATGTGGACAGCGTAGTGCCTACGGCCGCGAAAGCGTTGTTGATGTCATTTGCGAGGGTCTTGAGCGTGGTCACAGCGGCGAGGCTCAGGAGAGCGGCGAGCAGAGCGTACTCGATCAGATCCTGACCTTCTTCACGCAGCATCACTCCCTGCAGCGCAGCGGACATCTTCAGCATGGTGTTCTTCATTGGTGTTTCCTCCATTAAGTTTCCCGCAGCGGCGGGGTTGCCTTCCTAATAGCACGCGCTGTGCCAAGTTAGTTCGAGCTCTAAGTCTATGATTATTAGTGTTTGTTCCGCTCCGCCGCGCTATCGCCGTCGACTTGCGTTTACAGTGCCCTGAGCAGAGGCGCGGGTGGTACACACAATCAGCTGTTACATCAGGGTTTCTGGTTTCACACAAATGCCTGAGGCACGACATGTGAGCTGTCCTGGTGCGCCGAGGAGCGAAGCAACGCGACGGCGCACTTAGCTCACACGCACGGCTCATCGAGGCGCTGCACGGCCTTGTGACTACGCTGCAGGGTTCAGGGGCCGACATTCTGCCGTTCGATGGTGTCCCCTACCCGGAGGTCGAGCGCTGCCAGCGTGCCAGCGGCCATCTCGATCACAGAGTGCGCGCGCAACGCGCCCGACAAGCGCCAGGGTTGCACGTTGTGTCGGATCTTGCAGATGCGCTGCTTGCGGTCGAGGAAGATCAGGTCGATAGGGAAGCGCATCCCGATGGTGTGGACTGCCTCGCAGGGCACGATCCAGAGGCCCTCTCCTGGAGCAAGCGAAGAGCGTCCCAGCAGTCCGACGCGCCGCGTGGCACCGCGATCGGCGATCGTGATCTGATCCGCCAACAATCTTTGCGTGCGGGGATGATAGATAGCCACGCAGGCTGGCGCCTGCGTGGCTCTCTTTTGGAAGATGTTCATGGGCTCAGCAACTCACTCGATGCTCCAGGGAAGGATCCGTGCGGCACTGCGGATCAATGCGGAGTGCCGGATGTGCCGCCGCCTGCCGAGGCTCCGGTAGTGTAGCCACTGGTCGAGAAGCTGTCTGTGGTGAGCGGCTGCTCCGGCTGCATGCTCTCGACCAGGGTCTCGACCGGAATGGAGGGTTTCGCGGCCTCGAGCGGCGTAGCAGCCGCGCCGTTCGCGTTCGTGATCACCTTTGGATCGTCGTTGGGCTCGAGGAAGCTCTGGGGATACTTGAGTGAGGGCAGCGGCATGCCGGCCGGGATCGGATTCACGATCTCGGGCGTCACGATCACAATAAGTTCGGTATTGTTCTTGGTGCGCTGGATTGATTGAAACAGCTTGCCAAGGATCGGGATATCCCCAATGAACGGGATCTTCGAGAAGATCTCCGTCTCGCGGTTGTCGAGCAATCCGCCGATGGCGAAGCTCTGCCCCTCACTCAGCTCCACATCGGTCTTGACCCGGCGCACGGTCAGGCCTGGCACCGTGAAGCCCGAGAGCTGGATGCCGTTAGCGAAGTCGAGTGAGCTGACCTCGGGCGAAACCTGCAGGCGAATGGTATTGCGCGGCGTGATGGTCGGGATGAAGTTGATGCGGACGCCGAATTCCTTGAACTGAATCGTCACTGCGCCTGTGCCGCCTCCTGTGACACCCTGCACCGTGGGATAGGGGTACTCGCCACCGGCCAGGAAGCTGGCCTGCTTGCCGTTTGAGGCGAGCACGTTCGGTTCAGCGAGCACCTGGAGCACGTTGTCATTCTCGAGAGCGCGCAGGGTTGCGCCCAGGTTGAGATCGGGACGGAAAATGGACAGGTTGAGGAAGTCGGAGATGAGCGCCGTTGGAGTGCCACCGGTCGGACTGCTGACGGTCGGCGGGGAGAATTGCCCTGTGCTGACCGCACCGATGGAGTTGGTAGCTCCGAGGCTGTAAAAATTAAGTCCGAACTGCCGTTCCTTGGTGCGGTCCAGGCTGGCGAAGCGCACCTTGAGCAGGATCTGAGGATCGGCAGTCGGCACGGTGACATAGAGGAGGTTGACCACCTTGCCTGCGGTGGACGCGATCTGGACCGCTCGCCCTGAACTGGTCAGGTCTTTCGCGGTTCCGTGAAGGAAGATCATGCCGTTCTCGGAGGACACCTTAATCTGCTGGCCGGGGAGCTCGGTACGCAACTCGTGGCGGATCCCTTCGAGGCGGTCGCTGACCGCGCCCGAACTGGGCCGCACGACGACACTGTAGAACTGGCGTCCGCCGCCCACCTGCCAGATGATCAGGCTGGTGTCGCCTGCCGTCTTCCCGTTGACCATGACTTCATGTGGCGTCACGGCTGTGGCTTCGGCGACATCGGCCGAGCCGACGGCAATGCGCTGAATCGGGCGCGCCGTGTCGATCAGCACCGATTTGCCTGCCGGCACGAATAGCTCATTCGCAGAATCCTGCTGCGAGGTGGCCGGCGCTGGTGCGGTCGGCTCCTGCGCGGCCCGCGACTGCGGAGCCGTTGAGAGCAGAGCCATGGTTGCAGTAAGGAAAAAACAGAACCGTCCCCGTAACTTCACTATTTGGCCTCCGCGGTCACGAACTTCTCTTCACTTCGCTTCGACCCATTCAGGACTTCAACGACGAGGAGCTGAGACTGCGAGGAAGCATGCGTCACACGGCGGGCGGTCAGCAGCGGCTTCATCTGCGGCTTGGCCGTGCGGCCCGCGTAGAGGTTGGTGAGGGCCGATCCCGGAACTTCCGAGACGTCGGTATCCAGCGGATTGCGCAGCACCAGCTGGATATGGGTCTGGGTGCTGGCAAGGCTTAGCTGCTCGGCCTGCTCTGGCGTGACGAGCAAGTTGACGACCTGCACCTGCTGCGGCTTGCCCTGGCCGTCCTTCTGGATATCAGTGCCAGCGGAGAGGACTTCCACGTTCTGCAGCAGTGTCTTCACCCGTGGACCTTCTGCCACATTGACGGCTCCCGGCGGATTGCCCGAGATCAGCACGTCCACACGCATGCCCGGGGTGACGAAGCCGGCGACGCCGACTACCTCGTCGACCTTGACCGCGCAGGCGCGCATGCCCTGCCGGATGGTCGCCGCCAGGCCACCGCCCGCTCCCGGGGCCGCCAGCCGGCTCTCGAGGACCGTCTCCCCCTGATACATATCGGCAATGACGCCGCGGCCGAGCGCGTCTTCCTTGTGCAGGATGGCGCCCTTGGGCAGCGAGCCAGCAAAGTCTGCCGTGGTCAGATCGACGTCGCGGAGCAGTGTGCCCAGCTTGATATCGCCTGCGGCCACATACACCTTGGTTGTCTTGGGCTGCGCCAGGCCCAACCGGTTGCCGACCAGGCGATACACCACGAAGCTGCACAGGGCGGCGATCACAAATGCACTGAAGAGGACGGTTGCGAGCCTTTGATTCATGACAGAGACCTATCTCCGGGCAGCGCTGTGACGCCACTGCGTTCCGGTGGGCATGAGGCAATTGCCGTGCCAAAGGGCTGCAACCCGTACAACGACAAACACACGGGCTTTTGCTGGCTGCCGTGCCGTCGGTGTGAACGGGCGTATTCACCGGGGCGTGCGGTGTCACCGTGCGGTCACGAGGAGTCAGTCCTCACGGGGCGCAGACGGTACTTTCGTGGCACTCCGATTGCTACTCAAGGAAATGCGGGCTGCTGCCCGAGCTCCTGTCTTGTGGGCTACGAGGCGGCACACTGCGGAAGCCAAGCACCGGGTATCCCATTGTCGATCATCACGCTCTTTCATGAGGCACCCTCTCCGCGACAGGCACCGTCAGCGGCTGTACTCTCGCTCGCGACGCATGCCCTGGTGTTCGGCTTGAGCGCTCTGTATATCGCTCATTCGTTGACTCCGCCGGATCGGTTTGAGCCGTCGCGCTACAACGTACGGCTGATTCACATGACGCTGCCACGGCTTGAGCGGGCGCGTGCTCATTCTGCCGGCTCGGGTCAGCAAACCTCGACTTCAGCAGTTTCCGGCGCCGGCGCACCATCGGCGGCTGCCACCTCATCGCCAGCTGCGGCGCAAGCGCCGCCGCTGCTCCCGGTCACGCCGCATCCTGCGCTGGCGCACCAGACACTCGTGCAGCCCGATCTGCCTCCGGATCTTCTGGCGAAGCAGAAGATTCCGTTGCCGCAAGTGGTGCTCTGGTCGGCCGGGCAGACGACGGTGACCCTGATGCCGCCACCACAGCTTCTGCCGGTCAACACACCGGTCACCCATCCTTCACTGGCAGCGCCGGTAGCCGCAACGCATCTGGCCGAGCTGCGCGTGGCTCCCCAAACCTTTGGCGAGAGCCGGCTCACGCTTCCAACAAGCACGACGGCGCCTATGGTGGTCCGGCAACCTGTTCCGCTGCCGCAGATGCCGAGCACAGCCAGTCTCGACGCGGGTCTATCCACGCCGGCCCGCGTGATCTCGCTGTCGGAGACGCGCCTCCAGTCCGGGACCATCACCCTGCCGCCGGTGCAGGCGCTCGGGTTATCGACCGGAGCGCCGGATGGGAAGCATGCACCCGCGGTTACGAGTGCGGCTTCGGGCATGGGCCTTGATGGCGCGGGGCGCGGCAACGCGCAGATGGCGGGTTCGGGGTCTGGGCAGGGCACGGGCGCAGGTGTGTCCACGGCCAGCGGTTCTGGGGACGGGCATGAGGCCACGGGCGTAAGTGGCAAGGGCTCAGGGAGCAAGGAGCAGGGTGGCTCCGCGGTCGCTGGTGCAGGCACAGGTGTGGGCCACAGGGATGATGGCAGGGGCACTGGTGCTGGCGGGCCAGGCACCGAACTGGCCCAGGCGGGCGGAAATACGGGCGAGGAACAGGCGCCCGACGGCGCTGGCCGCCTGACCGAATTACGTCAGCCAATGAATGGAGATTTCAGCTCTGTGGTGGTCGGGTCGTCGATCGCCGAGCGCTATCCGGAGACGATGCAGCTCTGGGCGGGCCGGCTGGCCTACACCGTGTACCTGCACATGGGTCTACCGAAGAACTGGATTCTGCAGTATGCGGTCACGCGCGAAGCCGCGAACGTCGGTGGCGATGCGGCCCAGCCCAACGCGCCCTGGCCGTACCTGATGGAGCGGCCGCACCTGGTGGCGGAAGACTTCTCCTCCGACGCGCTCATGGTGCATGGGGTCCTCAACACGGCGGGACGCTTCGAAACCATGTCCGTGTTGTTTCCTTCGGACTTCGCGCAGAGCCGGTTTGTGCTGAGCGCACTCGAACAATGGCGCTTCCGCCCGGCGCGCCAAAACGGGAAGAATGTCGCTGTCGAAGTGCTCTTGATTATTCCGGAGACGGATTAAGCGCCAGTTCTTTACGAGACAAAGGAAATGGGCGGTTCCTTGAAGGAGCCGCCCATCGTGTTTCAGTGCACAAGCGCGAGTATGCCCCGGTGACGTGTCTCAGTGGGCAATCACCATCTGCGCGGTGCTGGACATGTTCAGCGTCTGCGAGGGCACAAAAGGGATCACCATGGGGAAGCTGTACCCCACTGTGACTGTGACCAGATTGCTCGGATTATTGCAAGGGACCACAGATGGAGTGCAGTTGATGCCGGTCGTAGGCCAATTGGCAGTGACAGTCATTCTGGTGGTGTCGACGCCTGGGAAGGCTTGGCTCTTCACATAGTTCGACACATCGGTAGTTGTGGCTTTGCATGGGGTGTTGAAGCCACAAGATGACGAGCCGCGCACGATCGCAAAGCGCGCACCCTCACGTGCCGCCTCGGCAATGGCGTTGTAGCTGTAGAGCGCAAGACAGGCGATCAGGATGCCGAACAGCAGGCTGAACAGCACTGCAGACGAGAGCGCAAATTCTACGAGCGTGGCACCCTGCTGGTCGCGGAGTCGCTGCCACCGTGAGCATAGCCGTTGCATCTTCATCTCACCGCCTGGCTGGCTCTTTTCCGAAATAAGACGGTATTGGGCTGATTTCATGGTCCGACCACCTGCATGATGGCCTGCCCGTGAACTGTAAAATTCGTAGGCAGACCGGGGTACGAGAACATCGAAGGCACTTGCGCCGTGGTGTTGACCTGGACGAACTTGAGCACAGTGTTGGGGGACGGGCAAAGGCTTAGATCGTTAGAGCAATCGATCGAGGTTGACTGTGACGTGGAGCAGTAGCAGGCCAAGGTCCGCGTCGTCGTCATCCCGGTCAGGCCGGTACTGTCGTTTGCCGCGGCACTGCTGATGCCGGCCGAATCGCTTGCGAATACGCTGTTTTGGGAGCCGTAAGCGGCCCCAGCGCGCGCCGCGTTGGCGGTCAGGATCGCGCCCCATGCATAGTAGGCGATCTCCGCCGTGCCGAGCAGCAGCAATGCAAAAAGGGGAAGTGTGAGAGCCAGTTCGATCAAGCTCTGGCCGTTTTCCTTGTGTGACGGCCAGAGCCGACGGCGCGGACGCATCTGCGAAGGTGCTGTTTCGAGGGGCATGTCTACTCAACCAGCGCGACAGTATTGAGCGGCGAGTTCGTCACCGTCTGGGTGAAATCCTTGATGGTGATCGTGGCGTTGCCGAAATCATAGAGCTTGCTCACGATCAGATCCGACACCAACGTGACGTTCGTGTTGCCGCCTAGATCGAGTTCCGCGGAAGGCGCGTAGATGATCCCGGTCAGGTTAGCGATCGGCGTGCCGACCAGATAAATCGGATTTGTGTCGTTAGCGCCCTCATAAATGAGAATGCCCTGGTACGGACCCGAGGTTGATTCGGTCAGGTTGAGAGTCGTGTTGCCTGACCCGCTGCCGGTGCCGAGAGCGCCGTTCGGTCCATCAAAGTACAAAGTGACCCCGCCGGGAATGGAACTATTCTTCAGGGTTCCATGTCCACTCAGATTGAGTGTTCCAGTGAATATGTAGGTGCCTGGGTTTAATGAAACCGTCACCCCTGACCCGATGTTTATTGTGCCGCTGTAGCAGCCTGGGTTCCATGTGGTCGCGGTGGGCTGTGGTATGCAGGACGACGGCGTATACGTGGGAGGGGAGATCTTGGGCGCCAGTGGATCGCTCACGCCGCTGATGCCTGTCTGAGGCACGGGCGTGCTGTCTGATATCTGCCCGCTGTCGGAGCCTACGACACCTACCGAGCCAGCCTGCAGCGTGCCACCGCCGCCGTTGAAGTAGAGTGCACTCGCATTATTTGTCCCAGAGGCCTTGGAGTTGTCTATGACGGTGCAGCCCGGGGCGTCCACGTTGAACGAACCCTGCAGGTGGATCGTATCGCCAGCGCTTTGGTTCAGCGCGGTCAAGCAGCCAGTCCCAGAGTTGGCTCCGTCGAAGGCGACGGCGCGTCCGCCGATCAGCGAGGAGTTGATCCCCAAAACCCGCATAAAGAACGTCGGTTGGCTGTACTGGACGATCGCCTCGACAAAACCGGACAGCCCAGTGTTCGGTCCGCTGGTAGGCGGCGTGTTGATGGTGACCGTGACGCCGTTCTGCCCATCCGTATACCCGTTGGCCGACGAGGCTGCCTTGGCAGCAGCGATCGCGTTGCCGGGTAGGTTGATCTGCAGCTGCTTCGCGCCTGCCACTGCCGCGGCATCCGCCGCAATCTGCAGGTTGCGCTTGTCGTGAATCATCACCCCGACATCGGTCGCCAGACCGACGAATCCGAGAATGACAGTCAGCGAAACCGCCAGAAGGATGACCACCTGACCGCTCTCATTACGCCATCCGCGGGCCTTCACCCACTCCGCTCGCTTCATACCGCCTCCGTGGTCACATTGCTGTTATGGCCCACTGCCATACGTTCCGGGGGAAGTTACGAGACGACGCGTGAGGATTCGCTGCCGAAGACGCTCACGAGAAAGCTCCGGAGCCCCTCTTCGGTTTGGACATTCACTCCGCCCGAAATATACGCGCCCAACCGCTTGCCGTCTCGTGCTTTCGCGACTATGAAGCGGAAGGCCACGCCTTCCTCATCGGAGCGGATCGCCTTTGCTTGCACGGTCATCGACGGCCGCTCTCCATCGTCGTTCTTGTCTGTGCGCTGCAGTGTGAGGGTGACCAGCGTGCCTGGATACCAGCGATGCGCGGTCAGCAGAAAGAGTCCGTTGGTGCTGATATCGCGAATGGCATGAGGGGCTGGCGTGCTGCCATCCCAGAAATAAACCACGAGCCGGGGCAGGGGATGCCGCTGGGGGCGCCGCTGCTCGCGCGACATAAGGTCTTCAAACCAGTTCTTCATACTCGTCCGACCGTTCCATCCCAGGCGAGGGGAGACGGGACCGCCTGCAGCGAATCCAGCGTGGAAGTTTCGAGGGCCTCCAGCCGCGCCTCCATTTCTGCCGGGGGACAGATGAGCAGCTGATCGCCCTTCTGCGTCTGCGAAGCATAAATCGTGTACCGCGGTAGTTCCAGAACACTGGCCGCGCGCATCCGGAGCGGACCGATGCGAAAGCGGGGGAAGGATTCCCGGATCTCCACCACAATCTGATCCTCATCGAGATAGATCAGATCCAAGGGGAAAAGCACGCCCAGGGTGTGCACGCCATTCGACGGGACGACCCAGATGCCTTCATCGGAGCGCAGCCGCCAGCGTCCGATCAACCCACGGACACGGGTCCACCAAGTGTCGGCAGCGACGACGCGGAACCCGAGAAAGCATTCCCGTGTCTGGTTGTACACGCAAAGCATCCTTGCTTATCCCTCTCTCGTGCACTTGTGAAATGCGGACCCACGTCGCTCACGTGACGCATCTACTCGGGGCCCTTCAGCTGGGTACAAACTGTGTTGCGTTCCAAAGCCGGACGCGCGTCTCTGCGTGCCCGACCGGGTTGCAGTCACGGAGTGGCCGCATCGGTAGTCCGGACGTAAGGAGCGCCGGAATACTGGTGCGGCCAGCCCGTGTTGACTAGCGCACCCGCGACCGGCGCCTCTGCACAAGGACGAACAGCAGGATGCAAAACAGCACACCTGAAATTAAACGGACCATCGTCACCGTATCCATGTCTCTCAAGCCCTCCTCTCTGGGTTAGTGGTTCAGGTTTTTGAACGTTTCGGTGATTGTGATCATGGCAGGGCCAAGTGTGACCACGAACAACGAAGGAAAGATAAAGAGGACGAGCGGGAAGACGAGCTTGACGGTGGTCTTTGCCGCCTGCTCTTCCACCTGCTGCCGGCGCTGCGTGCGGAGTGTGTCCGAATGCACGCGCAGGGTTTTGGCGATGCTGGTGCCGAACTGCTCGGCCTGGACCAGCACGGTCGTCAGACCGCGCACACTGTCCACATCCGTGCGCTCCGCGAGCTGCCGCCATGCATCGCTGCGGGTGCGTCCGGCGCGCTGCTCGAGCACCACGATCCCGATCTCGTCACTGACCGCGGGATGCACATGATGCATTTCCTCGGCAGCGCGGGCCGTTGCCTGGTCGAGGCTCTGCCCGGCCTCGACGCATACCACCATCAGGTCGAGCAGGTCCGGAAGTCCGCGGCGGATCTTTGACTGGCGCTTGGTGATGCGCCGGCTCAACCAGAAATCAGGCGCGATGAAGCCGAACCCGAGTGCCACGATGTAATAGAAGAAGTTATCTCTGCCAAGCCCGCTGACCAGCACCAGCAGGGCCAGCGAGACCGGCACGAGTGCCTTGGCGGCGTAGAAGTACTTGACGCCGTTCTCATTGCGATAGCCGGCGCGCACCAGACGCTGCTGCACCACCGAGAGCTCGTTGTGGCTGCGCGGGACCAGTCGTTCAATCTGCCCGACCATGCTGTAGCCGAAGGCTGTTGTGGCCTTCTGCATGCGCTCAAGCTTGCCCAGGCGCGGGCCGGGATTGAGCAGTGTCGAAAGCCGCCCGATCATCGCTTCGCGATAAAAGAGCAGCAAGCCGCCGGTCGTGATCAGGAGGAAGATCGCCAGAAAGG
Source organism: Candidatus Dedyshia acidiphila (assembly GCF_051025295.1). Classification (NCBI taxonomy): domain Bacteria; kingdom Pseudomonadati; phylum Acidobacteriota; class Terriglobia; order Terriglobales; family Acidobacteriaceae; genus Candidatus Dedyshia; species Candidatus Dedyshia acidiphila. The sequence goes on from NZ_JBMGJV010000041.1 coordinate 11,492, forward strand.
CGAGTGTCGCGATAGCCATGGGTCTCTATACCTCCATGTTGACGATCTTGCGGATGATGAGGGAACCGATGATGGTCATGACTGCTGCGATGTAGAGCATCTCGCGTCCAAACGCGCGGTGCCAGAGCAGGCTCATTGAGTCAGGATTCACAAAGTAGAGCAGCAGTCCAAGCACGACCGGGAGTAGCGACAGAATCCATCCAGTCATCCGGCCCTGCGCCGTGTGCGTGCGCACCTGCCGCTTCAAACGGAAGCGATCGCGGGTCAAGGCAGAGGCCTTCTCGAGAACCTCGGCGAGGTTGCCGCCACTCGAGCGCTGGATCATGATCGCCGTGACGACGATGCGCAGATCCTGCAATGGGACCCGCACCAGCAGGTTTTCAAGCGCGGTCCGGAGGTCGAGTCCGTAGTTCTGCTCCTCGAAGCAAATGCGGAACTCCGGCCCGATCGGGGGGCGTCCTTCAGTGGCCACCAGTCCCAAGGCCGAGACCAGGCTGTGCCCGGCACGCAGTGCGCTAACCATCAGATCGACCGCTTCGGGAAGCCCCTGCTCAAACTTGTCGAACCGCTGGCGGCGCTTCCAGTTCACGTAGACGAAGGGCATGACGGAGAGCAGCATGCCGGCGATCAGGGCGAGCAGAAAGACATCGGTGCGGAGATAGATGAGATAGCCCGGGATGATCATGGCGGCAAGCGACATGAGCATGAGTCCGCCCACCGTCCACTTCAGCTCGGCCTGATAGAGCATCATGCGCAGGCGCGGCGCGATCTCGACGCGCAGCAGCCAGCGATTCATCCAGGGGACCGCACTGAACAGCTCTTTCTTGCGCAGATCGACTATCTCGTCGGTGCTCTTCGTGTGGCCGCCCGCCAGCGCGGATTCGAGACGCGCCAGCGTCTCCTTGGTGGTGCTGGACGCGCCGACGCCGGAGCCCACGAGCAGCAGCGTGATCACCAGGAAGATTCCGGCAAAGACGATCAGGATCAACAGCGGCATAACGGACCTGCCTTCAATTCACTTCGAGCACTTGCTCGAAGATGGCTGGGGGAAGAATGACCCCGGCGAGACGAAGCTTTTCGAGGAACTTAGGCCGGATCTGGCTGGGCCGGAAGGCGCCAATGACCTTGCCGTCCGGGCCGATGCCCTTGCGCTGGAAGGTGAAGATCTCGTGCATGCTGATGACGTTCTCTTCCATGCCGGTGATCTCGGAAATGTTGGTAACTTTGCGTGTGCCGTCGCTCAGACGCGAGACCTGGACCACGATCGCGATCGCCGAGGCGATCTGCTGACGCACCGTGCGTTCCGGCAGATTGAGGTTGGCCATCGCGACCATCGACTCAAGACGGGACAGGGCATCGCGGGGCGTGTTGGCGTGGATGGTGGTCATTGAGCCCTCGTGGCCGGTGTTCATGGCCTGCAGCATGTCGAAGGCTTCTTCGCCGCGGACCTCGCCGATGATGATGCGGTCGGGGCGCATACGCAGGCTGTTGACCAGCAGCTGCCGCTGCCGGATGGCTCCCGCGCCTTCGATATTGGGCGGACGCGTCTCAAGCCGCACGATGTTCTCCTGGGCGAGCTGCAGCTCGGCTGCATCCTCGATCGTGACCAGCCGCTCGGTCGACGGGATGTACTGCGACATGATGTTGAGGAAGGTGGTCTTACCGGCGCCTGTGCCGCCTGAGATCAGCACGCTGATGCGCGCACGGACTGCGGCGGACAGCACCTCGATCATCTCCTGCGAGATGCTCTTCAGCGCGACGAGCTGAGCGGCCTGCACCGGCCCGGTGCCAAAACGGCGGATCGAGAGGGTTGGGCCGTCGAGCGCGAGCGGCGGAATGATGGCGTTGACACGCGAGCCGTCGGGCAGCCGGGCATCAACCATGGGCGACGATTCGTCGACGCGACGGCCGACGCGCGACACGATGCGGTCGATGATCTGCAGCAGGTGCGCATCGTCGCGGAATGTGGTGTCGCAGCGTTCGAGAATGCCGCCCCGCTCGATGAAGACACGATCCTTGCCGTTGACCAGGATGTCGGAGATCTTCGAGTCGCGCAGCAGCGGCTCGAGCGGCCCCAGTCCGAAGACCTCGTCAAGCAGGTCGGACTGCACCCTCTGCTGCTCGCTCATGCTGAGCGGCACCTTCTGCTCACTAATGATCTCGCGGACCACGCCGGCGACTGCCTGCCGAGCCTGGCTCGAATTGGCGCGGGCCAGCTTTTCCAAGTCCAGCCGCGAGAGCAGGACGCGGTGGATGCCAGCTTCGAAATTATCCAGGTTAATCTGTTCCACGCTGCACACCTGTCCCGTTGCGTCTACTTCGAACCGAAGAGACTGAATTTGCGCTTCTTGCTTTCGCCCTGATCGAGTCCGGCCGCGTGCCGCGCCATGGTGCGCACGACAGTGGAGACCGGGGACGATGCCAGGACCAGCGGCGATGCTGAGTTCTGCGCCTTGCGCGCGCCTACGTAATCGTTCGGCACCTTCCAACGGGCCGGCACCGTCAATGCCTTGTTGATGGCTGCTTCGTCGAGTTCGACCGAGCGGGGATGGAAGCGGTTGAGCACGATCTCCAACTGGTCGCCAGCCGGCTGCAAGGCGTCGCGCACCAGCCGGTTCGCATTCCGCAGCTCGGGCAGGCTGACCTGGAGCACCAGATAGATCTTGGTGGCCGAGCGCAGCAGTGCGCGCGCCGCCGGGCTGTAGCCTACGCCCGCGTCGACGACCACGTAGTCGAATTGCTCACGCACTACTCTGAGCAGGCGCTCGACCGACTCTTCAAGCAGGTCGAAGGAGGTGCACTCATCGGGCGCTGCCAGAACCGACAGCCCGGAGCTGTGCTTCGCCATCAGTGTGTCCAGAAAGGACGCATCGAGTCGGTCCAGATTCATGAGCGCATCGAGCGCCGACAACGTGGTTGCCAGGCCTAAATCGATCGCAGTCGTGCCCAACGGCACATTAAGATCGAGCAGGGCAGTGCGGCGGCCGGATTCATGCGCCAGCGAGACGGCGAAGTTCGCTGCCAGAGTGCTTGTGCCGCAGCCACCCTTGGCGCCCACGAACAGGAAGAGCTGACCTTCGGCCGCTTTGACCGGCGTAACGATCGGTCGCCTCACGGACGCACGGACCAGAGCTTCCGCGATGGTCTGGGTCGAGATGGGGCAGCTCAGGAATTCACGCGCGCCGGCACGCATGGAGCGCAGCAGCAGCTCCGGATCGGTTCGGTTCGAATAGACCATCACCGTCGCGCTGGTCTCGGCGCAGATGTTCTCGATCAGCTCGAGCGCAAACTCCGGGTTGGAGTCGAGCTCGACGATGACGACGTCGTATCGCTCACGGATGATGCGCGGCAGTTCATCGAGGGAGGGATACGTCTCGAAGGTGCGCACGATGCCGGAGCGGAAGCACTCCACCGCGTCGGCCACACTCTTCCGGCTGTTCGCGTCCGGACCGATCAGAGCGACCGAGAAAAGGTCGGCACCGATGGTGCCGCTGCCCTGCGCGTAGCCGGCCATCAACGCGGACCGTCCTTCCGCGCGCTTTGATTCGACCTGTAGGTCCATGGGCATCCGTTCTTCGCTCCCTGATCTCTCATGCACGTGTCCCGTCACTTCGCGAAAAACGACAGCAGCGTTCCCAGTGCGATCGCGGGAGCGTAAGGCATGCTCCGGCTGCGCGGGTTCGCCAGGTTGAGCTCCGCATGGGGCGCCAAGCCCCGTTGCGGCGCTGTCGCTAACAATTCTCCGGCTCCACTCAGTACCTGGCCGGCTATGCCCTTCGTTACCATCCAGACCAGCGCCAGAACTCCACCGATCAGCGAGATCATCACGACCGCAGTCAGCAACTGGCGCGGTCCGATCCAGGCGCCGATGGCGGCCAGCAGCTTCACATCGCCCATTCCCATGCCGCCCATCCAGCAGAGCACTCCGAACAGCACCGCTCCCAGCGTGAAGCCGAGCAGGCTGGTGAGCAGCCCGTGCCAGCCATGAGTCCACGCACCCGCGACCAGACCTGCCACCAGAAAGGGCAGCACGAGCCAATTCGGGATGCGGCGGCTGCGTAGATCGGTCACCGTCGCGATGCTGAGGACGAGGACGCTCGGCCACCAAGCCAGGGAATGCATGGGTAGGTCTCCGGGCAGGGAGAATGCAATTCAGCGTCCAAACCGGAAGGGACGGTACAGCAGCCCTTTGGCCTGACTCCGCGGCCCCATTCACAGGCCGAGTGTCCACGATTGTTTACGGCAGCCCCGCCACTGGAACGAGAGAGAGACACTTGCTCCCGGCTCTCTCGTCACCGACTGTCGGCCGAGCCGTGCACCCGGAGGAGTGGACGCGAGGGTTACTTCTTCAGAAACACGATCAAACGTGCCGAACAGTGCAGGGCGAGAAAAGTGACCCTCTCTCGATTACGAGATGGTCGCCCTGAATGCCGATGAGTCACCGAGGAGTGTGCAGGGAGTTACCACAGTTTCATCGACGAAGCAGGGAAGCGGCAGACACACTAAGCGCACTTACTCGAATCAAAGCGTCGCTCTGCACTTAGCCAGCCGCCTTAGAGAACACCGGTTCCTTGCCGGTCGGGCCCACACACAGGCGGAACCCCTGGATCGCAGAAGAGAACGCTCAGTTCCGTGCCCGAGGTACTGCTTTGCCTATTCGAATCTGCCTTTTCTCTCATGACAATGCATTACCCACCGTGCTGGCTTCGACGTTGGGCCGGGAGTACCAGGTGCAAGCCCATGCGGAGGAGGACCCGCTGAAGCGGGCCATTGCCACCGCTCAAGCCGACATCGTGTTGCTTGACCTTGACGAAGAGCCGGGAGACCTGAACACACACCTTGCGATCTGCCGCCGCCTTATCGCGTCCGGCACGCCTTGCGTGGTCATGGCCAGCGATCTTCTCCGTTCCGCCGCGAGCGACCTGGTGCGTCTGGGCGCCCAGGGGTACTGCCGCAAGCCGCCCTCACTTCGCGACCTGAAAGCCCTGCTGCGGCGGGCGTATGAGAACTCTCAGCTGCGACGCAAGCTGGCCGCCGCTGAGGCGCAGCTCGAGCCCGTGGAAGACTGTTGCGACCAGATGATCGGCAACAGCTCGCCCATGCAGCGCGTGTACGAGATGGTCCACCGCGTAGCCGACATTCACGCAAGCGTGCTGGTGACGGGAGAGAGTGGTACAGGCAAGGAGCTGATCGCGCAGGCAATCCATAACCTGGGCTCCCGCTCGCGGCGACCATTCGTGGCGGTCTGCTGTGGCGCCATCCCGGAGACCCTGATCGAGTCCGAGCTGTTCGGACACGAGAAGGGCGCCTTCACCGGCACGGTCGGTGCGCGCGAGGGATACCTGGAGCAGGCCGGCGAAGGCACGCTCTTTCTGGACGAAATCGGTGAACTGTCGCTCAGTACACAGGTCAAGCTCTTGCGTGTGCTGCAGCAGCGCGAGTTCTCCCGGCTGGGCAGCAACCGCCTGATCCCGCTGCGCGCCCGGCTTGTGTTCGCCACACACCGCGATCTGGGCAAGATGGTGGCCGAGGGCCGCTTCCGCCAGGATCTGTACTACCGCATCAATGTGGTCAAGATCGATGCGCCTTCGCTGCAGGAGCACGCGGAGGATGTCGGGGTGATCGCACGTCACTTCCTACGGCAGTACTCAGAGCAGTACGGAAAGATGGTCGATGAGATTGAGCCGCGGGCGATGACTCTGCTTGAGTCGTATGCGTGGCCCGGGAATGTTCGCGAACTCGAGAACGTCATCCAACGCGCCATCATTGTGGCCAAGGGCTGCTCGATCACCGTGGACGACCTGCCTGCGCACCTGGCAGAGCAGGAGATCCTGGTCGAAGACGAAGGTGAGGAGATCGCGAACAGCACCTTTGAGCGGCAGATTCGCGAGTTCAAGCTGAAGCTGGCGACGGATGCCATTCGCGAGCACAACGGAAACAAGACGCTGGCCGCGCGAAGCCTGCAGATCTCGCGCGCCTACCTGCATCGTCTGATTCGTCCGGCTGGACCCGCACTGGTGGAAGAGATGCCCCCGATGCCGATCGAACAGGTGAGGGAAGCGAGGCTGGTGTGAGCGCTGCAACCGCGCTCCCCCTTGCAACCGAGCGTCTGATTGGGCAGCAGTGGTGGCGGAGGGTTCTGTCCTTTCCTGTCACCATCTTCTTCATGCTGCTGCCGATCGTGCCGCTCACGTTGCGATCGCGGCTGAACGATCCGGACCTCTGGTGGCACCTACGCCTGGGGCAGCTGATGTGGACCACGCATCGCATTCCGCTCTCCGACCAGTTCTCGTGGACGGCAGCACATCACAGCACGATTCCACACGAATGGCTTTCGGAGCTGAGCCTCTACGCCGTCTACCATCTGCTTGGCTACTCCGGCCTGATGCTCTGGACCTGCGTGACCACCGCCTTGCTGCTGGGTCTGGCCTATCTCCTGTGTAGTCTCATGTCGGGAAACCCGAAGACGTCACTGGTGGCTGTGCTGACGATCTTTCTGTTCGCCACTGTTGGGCTCGCAGCCCGGCCTCACATGATCGGGTACTCGTTTCTGGTTTGCGAGCTTCTGATCCTGCATCTCGGCCGAACGCGTCATCCCGCCTGGTTCTGGGCGCTGCCGCCCTTGTTCCTGCTGTGGATCAATGCTCACGGATCATTCGTTCTGGGCATGCTGCTCGCGTTCGTGATGGTCGGCTTGTCGCTATTCGATCTTCACGCTGGATCTGTGCACTGGGACCGTTTCGACAGAGCAAGGCGGAACCAGTTGATCGCTGCCGTTATGGTGTCCTGTGCTGCCCTCCTGGTGAATCCCCGAGGGTTCGCGCAGATTGCCTACCCATTCGACGCCATGTTCCACAACACCAGCCACCTCGATCAGATCACGGAGTTTCGCCCGTTGCAGATCACAGAGCCGAGGGCGATGCTGCTTTCAGCTCTGCTGTTGGGAATGGCGGCGATCGTCCTGGTGCGCCGGCCGCGGCTCGATCTGCAGGATGTACTGTTCGCACTGGGAGGTATCTATCTCGCTGCACGGCATGAGCGCATGCTCTTCGTCTGCGGAATTCTGCTCGCACCACTGTTGTCACGCATGCTGGCTGACTTATGGGAGGGCTACGATGCGGAGTCCGATCGCCCTTTCGTCAATCTTGTGGTGATGAGTATCGCGTGCCTGGTCATCGTGGTCACCTTTCCTTCCCGAGGGTCGTTGCAGCATCAGGTCGAGGTGGGCAATCCCGCAGGCGCTGTCGCGTATCTCGAGGAGCACCCTGCTCCAAGGCGTCTGCTGAACGACTACGTGTTGGGCGGCTATTTGATCTGGGCGGCCCCGCAGACCCCGGTCTTCATGGATGGGCGTGGCGATATCTACGAATGGAGCGGCGTTTTGACGGATTACGCGCAGTGGGCCTCGCTTGCTGAGGATCCGCGGCACCTGCTTGAGAAGTACAAGGTGTCCACCTGCCTTCTGGCTTCGGGATCGCCGATGGCGCATGTGCTCAGCCTGCTGCCGGAGTGGCAACAGGTTTACAGTGACAGCAAGGCGGTCATCTTCGAGCGTCGGGCTGCAGAACTGGCCAACTGAACGCCGCACGCCTACTGTTCTGGGGGCGAGAAGACGTCAGCAAGCACCTCTGGCGTCACCCTCGCGTCTGCTATATATTGGTGATGTCGAAAGCGGCTGTCTTCGCGCTGCGTTTCGCGTGCGACGCCGATTCGGTCAGGCAAGGGGACGTAGTTCAGTTGGTTAGAATGCTGCCCTGTCACGGCAGAGGTCGCGGGTTCGAGCCCCGTCGTCCCCGCCAGATTTCAAAGGACTTAGGTCCAATCTGGCACCAAAATCGAAGGAACAGAAAAGGCACAGTTGAGAGATTAGCTTGGTGGGCAGACCCCGACAAGCAAAAAAGCGAAGGCCCGCCAGTTTCGGAGGGCCTTCGCTTTTTCGCTCTTCAATCGCAGATGGGGAGGCAAAGTCCGGCGAGCGCGGTCAAGGCGTTCCGGCGAGTATCGCGACCTGCCTGCTGGTACACCTCCAGCGTGATCCGGCTGTTAGCATGTCGCAAGAGATCCTGAACCGTCTTCAGAGCTTCTTTGCGCTCGCCCAGCAGCGTTGCGAGCGAGTGTCGGAACGTGTGCCAACCAACCTGTTTCCGGATCCTCGCCGCCTGAACCGCCGGACGGATGTGGTCTTGCAGAGCGGAGTCGGGCCAATACGGACGTAGTCCCCGGGTGAACGGTGATGCGAACACCCAGTCTTCGGTCGAAGGGTACGGCGTTTGTCGGCGCCACGCTTCGAGGGTCTCGGCAAGTTCCGCGATCATCGGTACGCCTTTACGAGAAGCCTGGGTCTTGAGCGCTGTTTCGTCCTTGCGGACGAGGCCACGCTCCAGGCGCAACCATAACGCCTCGAAGTCCACGTCACTCCAGCGCAGCCCCCTCAACTCTGATCTACGGAGGCCTGTGGTCGCGGCGACAACGACCATCACGCGGATTGCGGGCGGCCCGATGTGGCTAAGGATCGAGGACATCTCTTCGAGCGTAAGGACGTCAGGATCGCGGCGTCTTGTGGCTCCTTGCCGGACGCTGGTGATTGGGTTGCGCGGGTAAAGCTCCCATCTGACCAAATGGGAATACAACGCGCAGAGGTGGTTGCGGATCTTGGCCTTGGTTGCATCCGCATAGGGCAGCGAGCGAAGCCAACGCTCGACAGCAACGGCTTTGATTTCATCGACCGTTGTGTCTCTCCAGGTCGGCAGGATGTAATTGGAGAAATAATCGCGATAGTTGCGAACCGTGCTCGGGCTACGATCGTTCTCCAGTTCGTGTGCTACGAAGTGACCCCACGCATCGGCGATCGTCAACTTGCCGGGACGAATCTCGGCGGCGTTCGCCTCGATTCGAAGCGCATCTGCTGCACGTATTGCGTCGGCTCTCGACCTGTACTGGGTGACGGGGCCGAGCACGCGGGATCGATGCCGGCGTCTACCATCAATCGTTTCGCGATAGCGGTAGACCCAGACGTCAGGGCCTTTAGCGCGACGAACGCGGTCGACGCATCCTTGTTGGTACCGGGCAACTGGCATGTGAACTCCAAGTAGCTCGGCTTCAGGCTGGCACTCCGAGAATAGCGCGTCTCAGACCCGCTGAACAAGGTCAGAGGCGTGCGAGCCAGGTCACGAACGCGGGCAATTGAGCGTGGAACGGCCTGCTTGGCGCGGTAATCGCCGGGTCTACTGCTTGGCGATCCACTCCTCAAGGTCGGTGCTCCGGAAACGCCAGAGCTTTCCGACATGAATGCCCCGGATGGAACCGCACCTTGCGAGCTTCTGGAGGGTCTTGGGGTGAATATTAATCACCGAGGCGGCTTCCTCGCTGTCGAGGAGAGGTTCGGGCAGTCGTTTGACCGCCCGGACCGGCTTGCGTTCAGGTGAGCCTAAAGGGAGCGGCGAGTCGTTGCGAGCGTCCATGGGAACCTCTGCGTCGCATCGTCCACCAAAGCCGTAATTGCGTCCAATCGCAATTTCGAATTGCCCGATTGAGAATGCTGATCGAGCGAAATCAGTCTGATAGCCCGGTGGCGCCCTGCGCCTCAATTGGCAATCTGAAGTATTAACCTGATTTTTAGTTACGTTATGGTACTGTCTCCGCACGTTGTAGGCGGTGGGCTGTGTATGAGACGTTGGAGTTTCGCCATCTGAGTTCGTTCGTCGCTGTGGCTGAGGCGTGCAATTTCCGCAAAGCCTCCGAGATGCTGAACATCTCGCAACCAGCATTGACGATGCACATCAAGCAGCTTGAAGATTCTCTGAACGTCAAGCTGTTCTTCCGTGGTCACGCCGGCGCATCGCTCACGACTTCCGGACGTGCGTTCGTGCCGTTGGCGAAGCAGATGCTGAAGATGCGGGAGGAGGCAGGCCGTTCTGTTCTGCAGACGCATGCCGCGGAAAATCTGCACTTCAATCTCGGCTACTCGCACTGGGTGCCACACCGGGTCGTTCGCGAGGCGATGGTCAGCTTTCCGGAGATTGTGCCGGGCGGTGAGATCATCCCGTCGAGTAGCACATCGCTCGCTCTGATCGACCAGGTTCTGGAAGGTCGACTAGATGCTGCACTCGTCAGCCTTCCCGCGCAGCGACCGCAATTGCGGTTCCATCATGTATGCAGTGAGCCGATGCTTGTCTGCTTGCGCAAGGATGACCCCTCAGCTTCATATGCCGAGATCCCGGCTGCGGAGATTAGTCGCCGTTTGCAGGTAATGTTTGAGCGGGCAGTGCATCCGGCTCTCTATGATGCACTGGACCGTCGTTTATCGGGTGGTGGCGTTCGTCTCAAACCGTCGCGACATGTCACTCACCCGGCCGATATGCAATTCCTGGTAGCTGAGCGCATCGGCTTCGGGTTATGCAGGGCAAGCGCCGACCTCCATCCGGACCTGACGCTCCGTCCCATCGCCGGCGTTTCCCTTCGAATCAAGACTGCGATCGTTTGCCACCGGAACTATCCGCGACCCTTTCTGCCGATCCTAGCATTCAGACTTGCTTCCGTCTGTGCGAAGGCGGAGGTGATCAGCGTGCCCAAGAAGCCGGTCGCTTCGGCAACCCCGGTTCTGGCTCCTACGGCAGCTCGGGTCTCCTGACAAGGCGATCAGAAACTCGAATCGGCCGATCCGAATTCGGTATTAGACGCAGGCGATGACCTGACGCAAGCTGTGCGCCATAGCGGCCCGAAAAAGGCCAGCGGAGGTGCAAGGTGAGTCGAATTCGCAGTTCTCTCCGGTTCCCAACCGGTGTCCGTCATAGGCTTCTCCATTCGGCTGATTTTCTGGCCGTCGCTCCCACAAGCGCATCTTTATCGCGCAGCCTTCGCGTGATGGCACCGAGTTTCTTTGCGTTTCTATTCGCTGGCGTTGCGCACGCACAAGGCACGATGGACTTCTCCGGCGCGCAGACGCTCATGGGCACGTTCAAGACCTTTGCGATCTATGCGGGAGCCGTGATCTGCTTCGGCGGCCTTATCTTCGCCGGAATCCGGATGTTGTCGGGGCGGTTCCAGGATGCGATTCCTGGACTGTTCGGCGCGCTGTTCGGTGCCGGTGTTCTCGGCTGGGGAGCTGGTTGGATCGGCTCGCTGACCGGGCAGCAGATGTGAAGGTGCATCTGCCATGGCTCGGCTTGGAGAACCGCACCCGATCAACCAAGCGCTGAATCGTCCACGAGCCAAGCTCGGCCTGGACCTCACAGCATGGATGACGATCGTCTTCGTCTCGGTTGCGGTTTTCCTTGCCGGGTTCCGATTACTGGCCCTGATGGCCTTTCCAACGCTCGCGATCGGCGCATGGCTGATCGTGCGCAAACACCCGAAGATGTTCGAGCTCTGGGGCCTGAGCCTCAGCCAGAAGAGCTACTATGACCCGCGCAAACGCTGAGCAGAGCAAATTCGTCCCGTGGTTCGCAAAGGCGGGAGCGGCGTCGAGCATCGTGCCGATCAGCCGCTTCTGCAATGACCACATCTTCGCGCTCAAGGACGGCGGGTACGGCTGCCTGTTCTCGCTCAAAGGTATCGACGAAGAAGGGCTGACGGATCAGGAGCTCGAATCACAGCTACGGCTCATCGAGGGAGCGCTGCGTGGCCTGCCGGAGGGCGCGAGCCTCTACCAGTACACACGAGTGCGCTCTGGCTTCGCACTGCCACAACAGGAGACCTACGCGAACCCGGTCACACAAGAGTTCGTCGAGGACCGTCTGCGCTACCTGGACGCGAACTCCGGCTTCCGGCGCATCGATCTCCACTGGTGCCTGACGCTCGAACCGCCACGAGTGAAGCCGTTCGAGCAGAAGCCGCACGAGCACGCAGCCGCGACTTCACGCATGCTCACCGAGCTGGAGAAGACGGCCGCGATCCTGGTCGGCAACCTCGCCAACTCACTTGGCGTCCGGCTCCTTGAGAAACAGAAGGTCTTGGAGTTCTTCCGCTATGTGTTCAACCTTGAGGACTGGGCCGAACAGGGTCAGATTCAGGGTGACAGCGGAGTCGATCGCCAGATCGTGCAGAGCCCTGTGACATGGGAGCAGGATCATCTGCGGGTAGGCAAGCGCTTCGTGCAGATGTATTCGCTCAAGACCACGCCGGAAGCGTCGCGGCCTTGCTTGTTCTCTGGACTGCTGATACTGCCGTGCGACTCGATCCTATGCTCGATCTGGCGCCCCAAGTCAGCTGCGACGACGCGCCACGAGATCGACCAGCAGGAGAAGTTCATCAGCTTCTTCAAGGTCGGGGTGTTGTCGCGAGTGATGGCCGGCCGCGACACGGAGTCGTTCGAAGATGGCGCTGGAGCGAAGGCGGCTAGTGTTGCGGTCGACGATCTCGGCGAGGTGGTTCGCTCACTCGACAAGAAAGCGCAGGGTGAGTACTCACTGCGGCTGCTGGTCGCGACTCGCAGCCTTAAGGATCTGCATGCCGTCGCGCCCGCGGTGCACCGTGTGTTCGTCGAGGCCCGGGCGCAGGTCATCGAAGAGACGCTGGGCAATCTGTCCGGCTTCTACGCGATGTTTCCAGGCAACCACAAGTTCAACGTTTTCAAGATGTGGCTGGGAGAAGACCATCACGCGCGTCTCGCTTCGATCTTCGCACCGCATCTCGGCCACCAGCGTTCGGACGATCTTGACCACGAGTACCTGACCGTCTTCGAGACGCGGACGGGGACACCCTTCTTCCAGGACGCTTACGTGGACGGTGTGCGAGTGATGCTCATCCTTGGGCCTACGGGCGCCGGGAAATCCGTGCACGGCAACTTGGCTATCGCTCACGAGCAGAAGTACGGCGGGTTCACCTACATCTTCGATATCGGTGGCAGCTACGAGAGCGTGGTCGAGCTTTATGGCGGACGAGTCGACCGGATTGGGCTCGATGGCCCTCGCGTCAACCCGTTTGCGCTGGCGCCGACCGATGCGAATATCCAGTTCCTCTACAGCTTCGCCAAGCTGCTTTTAGCGAACGGTGGCGCACAGCTCGAACCTGAAGACGATGACGTGGTCCACAAGGCCGTGCAGGACATATACCTGCTCGATCCTGCGAACCGCCGACTCGGGAACCTGTATTTGCCGAAGAACCTCGACCGCTATCTCTCGAAGTGGGTGGGTAAGGGTGTGTACAGCGCGATCTTCGACAACGTCGAGGACAGCCTCTCCCTGTCAAGGCTTCAGTGCCTTGACTTCCAAGGCATCAACCACCAGCAGCATGCCGACCTGATCGAGCCCTTGATGGTCTGGCTGCTGCGGCGGATCAACGATGTCCTCTACGATCCCGCGAATCTCGGCGTCCCCAAGCACATCCTGATCGAAGAGCTCTTCTCGTCCATGAAAAATCGGCAGCTGCTCGAGGCGGCGCTGGCGTCGATCAAAACAGTGCGGAAGAACCTGGGCGGCGTTACCCTGATCGGCCAGTCGGCAGAAGACCTGGGCGAGCATGCCGATTCGATCGTCAACTCCTGCACCTCGTTTCTCTTCCTGCGGGATGCGACCTTCAACCGCAAGCGCTATGCGGAACTGTTCAAGCTGAACGAGCAGCAGCTTGCGCTGTTCGAGAGCTTGCAAGACCGTGAGGGTCTCTACATCCGCCGCGACGGAATCACGAAGGTGATCCGACTCAATCTCGACAGCCGCAGCTATGCCGCCTTTTCGACCAAGCCAAAGGATCGAGTCCGCCGTGCCGCGCTGATTGCTGAGTACGGCGTCAAGGAAGGGATCAACCGCTTTGCAAGAACTACAGCCGCATCGGCAGAAGGGAACAGGGTATGAAGAGGCCGATCTTCCTGATCGTCAGCTGTGGCCTGCCGCTTGGTCTAGTACCGCCAGCCGTCCACGCCGCGCCAACGCATCCATTGCACCCGAATGCGCCGAGAATCGTGCTGGTCACGGAAGCGCAGGCGCCACCCGTCATCCGGGCCGGCCTCCTGCAATCGACACTGATCGTGCTGCCCGCGGAAGAGAAGGTCGCTAGTGTCTTCGCGGGCGACACCGTGGATTGGGTCTTCGACGGCGGACACGTCGCGAGCCGTTTCATCAGCGTCAAGCCGAAGACCGCAGGATGCACAACCGATGTGCACATCGTTTCCGATCACGGAAACGAGTACACGCTTGAACTCGATGAAATCTCCGCCGACACGGACGGCCACTACGACTCCAAAGTCCTGATCGAGCCCGGCGATCAGGTTGCGAAGGAACGACTGACTCAGCTGCCGGTGTTTGTGCCGGCTGCGGACCTCGAGAAGGCGAAACAGGATGCGGCCGCAGCCCAGGCGACACAAGCCGCTGCGCTCAGGACGGAGCAGACAAAGCAGCAAGCGTATCGCAGCCAATATCCGGGATCTCTTCACTTCGACTACCTCTGGGACGAGAAGAAGGGCAGGGATCTGGGGCTTGAGCAGATCTGGCGCGATGACAAGTTCACCTACCTTCGCGGCACCTTCCAGGAGACGCCTGCGCTCTACGAGATCAAGGACAAGAAGCCGTCTCTGATCAACTTCGACTTCGCGGACGGACTCTACACGGTTCCGAAGGAACTCGAGTCTGGGTATCTCGCGATCGGCAAACAGCGGGTCGACTTCCGCCGCTCCGGCGAGGGGAGGTGACCCATGCCCGAGCCTACCAACAGCCAGCCGACGGTCCCGGAGCAACCTGAGTCGAGGGCACCGCTGCGCAGGAGCCTGCCGGTCGTGATCCCGTTGATTGTCATCGTGGCGCTGATCGGGTTGGCTAACATGACCAGCTTACTAAGCGGAAACCGCAAGAACGCTCCTGCGAGCGCGCTGACGATGAGCCCGACGACGCCAAACGCGCAGCAGGTGTCTTCTTTCGAGAAGCAGCAGCAGATGCAGGCCCGTCATGACGCAGACGAGCGCAAGCGCCAGCAGACGATAGCGGCTGCCATGCAGCAACTGCAACAGGCAGAAGATGTGCCGAGCCCGGAGGCAAGCGCGGCGCCACCGATGACGGCAGCGCAACGTGCGGCCATCTACGGCGAGAGCCCGAACGCGCCCAGCAAGACTTCAAACCAGACCGAAGCGCAGGCAGAGGCGAAGCAGAAGCGGCTGGCCATCGAGAAGCAGAGACAGGATGCCCTCAACAGCGACACGGTCGCGATCGATTTCGCGCGGGAAGGAAGTGTCGCCGGGCGGGGGATCGCCGGAATCACTGGAGAGGATCGGCGGGATGCCACCGACGTGGAGCAGACGACTGAGAAGCCCGCATCGCTGAAGGGCAGCTCTTCGGGGCCAGAGAAAGCGAACGCGATGGCCGCCTACCCGTTCGATGAGTACCAAGGGCGGCTCTACCGGGTTTTCGAAGGCACGGTGCTCGAAGGCGTCGTCACAAATCGCGTCGACGGCGGCTTCTCCGGCCCGGTCCTGGTCATGCTGACGACCGACTACTACTCGCACGATCACCAGCAACTCCTGATGCCACAAGGAACGCGCTTGATTGGCACCGTCCAGAGCGTCGGGAATGCGCAGCAGCGGCGCATGTTCGTCACCTTTCATCGTGCCGTCTGTCCGGACGGCTTCTCTCTCGATTTCGACAAGTACCTCGGCCTCGATCAAGTGGGAACGACTGGGCTCGCGAGCAAGGTCGATCACGGCTACCTGATGGCCTTCGGTGCAGTGGCGGCCATCGGCGGCTTGGGAGGCCTCGCCCAGATCGGCAACAACGGCACGGTGCTCCAGCCCTCGACCCAGATCCGCAACGGGATCTCCGAACAGACTGCCGCAGAAGGCGAGCAGGTTCTGAACCACTTCCTGAACCGCTTACCGATCATCACGCTCAAAGAAGGGTCACGTGCCCGTGTCTACATCGGTCGCGACCTTCTCGTTCCGTCCTACGCGGAACATCGCGTCGATCCCGCTCTCTAGCTCAGGTTCAAGGAGGATCCCATGCAGAACCGTAGGCTCGGCAATCGAGGCAAGTGGCTTGTCGGCGGCGGCCTGGTGCTCGCGACCGCAACGCCCAGCTTTGCGCTGTTCGGTCTCGGAGACATCGTTTTCGATCCGACCAGTTACGCGAGCCTGGTCTCGCAGCTCACCACGCTGAAGACGCAGTACACGATGCTGAAAAACAACATTTCTCACTTCTCGTTCAAGCAGCAGTGGCAGACCACACTCCACGCCTTCGAGAACGCAGACGTCCGCAACCTCTTCGGCGAGACGAACGGACTGACGACAGCGCTAAACACGAACGCGCCAACAGCATCCATCGCCGGGTGGACAGCAGCTTCCGTCCCGATGAGCTCGGATTCGCGATCCTATTTGGCTGCACAGCCGTCGGGCAGTCCGCAGCTCGCACTGCTCGCCATGATCGAGATGTCTGATTCGATCTCGCCCGATTGCATCACGGCAGTCGGCCAGTATCGAGCAGCTCGTGCGCAGAACCAGCCTGCGAACACGAGCCTCGCAGCCGACGAACTCGACGGCTCCGACGCGACCAACAGTGAGGTCCAGCAGCTGAACCTGCTGAACGCCGCGGAAGCGCAGAAGATGGCCGAGATGCAGTCGCAGGGCGTGTTGCAGGCCTGCCTGGCCGCTGAGATGGCGGTCGCCAACATGCAGCAACGGAACGCGGCAGCGAACGACCTAAACACGGCAGCGTTCGTCGAGGCTCAGCGCGCAACGCACGACATGAGCGCGGCAAGTGAAGGGAACACCTGGCAGACGTATCTGCCCTAAGGAATCACGTCATGCTCAACGCGCTCAACACGAAGCTACTGATCGCCATCCTTGCGCTCCTGGCCCTGATCGGCGGCGGAGTGATGTACGAGCATCATCAGACGGCGAAGATGGCCGCGATCCTCGAACAGCAGCAGCAAGATCGAGACCGCCGCCTCCGGGAAGACGAGGCCTTCCGCAAACGAGTGGAAGAGCTCAAGCGTAAGCACAGCGTCGCTGCCGGCAACGAAAGCAAGACCTGGACAAAGTACCTCCCGTAGAAGGAAACCCTGATGAGCGCAACTCTCGTTCTCGCGCAAGCACTCCCGTCCGGTAGCTCAGGGATGGACTGGCTCTACCAGTTCACAAATAACCTGACGAACTTGACGACGCAGAACGGGGACGCGCTCACGCAGCTCGGGTTGGTGGAACTAAGCGCCATCGCGCTGTTCACCTTGGTCAGCATGGTCATCAACTGGAACACCAGCACGATGACATTCCGGCTACACCATCACCCGGTGCGTGCCGGCGATCTCACGAATTTTCTGCTGAAGCTGATCGTCTGCTCGCTGCTCGAGACCTACTGGGTGAATCCGTTTCCCGGGGCGAGCTTTGGGCTGAACCACTTCTTCTCCTACATCGCGCAGGCGATGGTCGCGGCCTTCGATCAGCACTCGCTCGATCAGCTCCTGATGCTGCTCAGGACAGCCGGTAACGGCACCGCGATGCCCTCGATCACCGCACCCATCGAGATCCTCTGCTATGTTCTGGTGCAGCTGATGCTGGGAGTGGCATCCGCCATCCTGTTCGTCATCAACTGCAGCGCATTCATCCTTTACGGTGTCGCGGCGCTATTCGGACCGGTCTTCATCCCGCTGCTGATGACGCATAGTTTCCGGGCGAAGTTCTTCCACTTCCTCGATGTGCTGCTCAGCTTTGCCATGATCCGTGCAGTCGCTGCCGCGTTCATCTTCGTCTGGGCGGGATTCATGAACGGGTTCCTGCAGCAGACGTTTAATGGGAACTATTCCATGCAGATGTGGATGGCGAACCTGATCCCGTGCCTGATGGTGTTCATTGCCTTCATCATCAACATGCTGTTCATCCCGAGTATGACCCAGGCGATCTTCGGAGGTGCTGCTGGTCTGGTGTCCGCAGCTCCGAGACTCGCTGGTGGAGCAATCGCAACCTCAGCCATTCGGGGAGGGGCTTAGAGATGTGGGAGTTCTTGATTGGAATGTTCATTGGAGACTCGGTGGCTCAGTCTCGTGCTGGACGATTCATCCGACCTTTGCTGGCGCTCTGTGTCGTCGGGCTTCTGCTTGCGGCGGGCATCTATACGGCCGCGGTCTTGAGCGCAGTCTCGGAAAGGAGCGGTGCATCGCATGTCCACCCGCACAGCACCCGCTGACGCCGCCCTCACACCCGAGCAGGCGCTTCTAGCTGATCAGATCGGCAACGAGGTCTATGCCTCACACTACGCCGAGCGCAGAGCTTATCGCCTGATCATCGGGTGCGGCACTGTCCTCCTCTGCGGCTCCCTGTGGCTCAACTTCGCCCTGGCGCACCGGCCCGTGGCCAATCGCTACATCCGGATCGATGAGATGGGACGCGCGCAGGCGATCCAGTACAGCGACCTGAACTACAGCCCGCGTGAGGGCGAAGTTCGAACGTACCTGACGGAGTGGGCTAACTACCGCTACACCGTGAGTCGAGATGTGATCGCAAAAAAGTATCCGCTGAACTACTACTTCCTCTCGCAGCCCCTTGCCGCACAGCTTATGGCGTCTGACAACCAGAGCCACCTCGTCTCGCAGGTCATGGGCGGCCAGCTGGAGTCGAGCGAGGTCCAGGTGCGGAACGTCACGATCACCTCGATGGCGGAAGAGACAGTGCAGGGAACGCGGATTGCGCGGGGCACGGCTCTCGTGACGCTCGACAAGCTCTTTTCCGCGGAGCACTCACGCGAGCCGCGCACAGAGCACTGGCTGCTCTCGGTGACGTACTACCTGAACCCGAAGCAGGTCAGCGATCAGGCGAGGATCTTTCCGCAATACGAGACTATGAATCCGCTCGGACTGACGATCACCGAATTCCACGAGAACCGGGTGTCCGTCGATCCGATCACGCCAGAGAATCCGACCACGACCGGTGATCAGTTAAAGCACCCGAATGCAGGAGGAGGAAAGCGATGAGCTTCGAGCTGATCTTGCCGTTCTTCCCGGAAGAGCTGCGAGCGCTGCTGCTCGATCCCTCGATCTCTGATCTGATGATCAACGGGACCGCGGGAGTGTTCGCCGATCGCAGCGGTGTCATCGAGCGGATTCCGCTCTCGACTCCGTACACCAACGATCGTCTTCAGGCTGCCATCGAGCGCGTCGCTCGCATACTGGGCCAGGATCTCACGCAGCAGAACCCGATCTTGAACACGCGCATGCCAGATGGCTCGCGTGTCGCTGTGGTCGGCGCGCCGTCTTCGATTGGCGGTCCGACCCTCACCGTACGCAAGTTCAACCGGTGGTACACCTCTGGCGAACTGGTGGACGCAGGGTGCATGTCTGCTCACGTGTGTGACGCTGTGGTGAGCCTGATCCTCGCCCGAAAGAACGGCATTATCAGCGGCGGTACCGGTTCGGGCAAGACGACGGTCGTGAAGGCGTTGCTCGATCACGTCCCAGCTCACGAACGACTCGTGATCATCGAGCAACCAGCAGAGCTGAAGATCTCGCATCCGAACGCGGTTCGCTGGGAGGCCGTCGACGTGATCCCCGGCCAGGTGGCGATCACGCCGAGCCAGCTCGTTGCCGCTGCACTGCGCCATCGCCCGGATCGCATCATCCTCGGGGAGATCCGAGATGAGTGCGGCTATGACTTGCTGCAGGCGATGAACACCGGCCATGGCGGAACGCTCTCGACGCTCCATGCCGACTCCGCGCTCGATGCGCTTGATCGGCTCGCAGACATGGCGCTGAGTGCGCGGACGAATCTCGATCAGTCCTTCGTGAGGTCGCAGACCGGCAAGGCAGTCGATTTCGTCCTGCACTGCGAGCGGGATAACGCCGGCCATCGTCGCGTCCGAGAGCTCATCACGGTTTCGGGCTACTGCCATCGGGAGCAGGCGTTCCTGACCGAGGTGGTCTACCGCGCCTCCGATGCCTGAGACGTCCGCACTCTCCTGAAGCTTCCACCCTGATTCGAGGTCACTGCGATGGTCACACATGCTGCCAATCCGGCTGCACAGCCCAACTCGTCTCTGAATGCGCCTCTTCTCGCGATCTCGAGCGGCGGAGCGGCGACAGAGGTCAGCCGATTCGAGTGGGTGCCGCCAACGGCAGCGAACGTGCTTGCAGGTGTGGACTTGCCGTTGTTGCGAATCAAAATCGTCGCAGGAAGGAACAGGGTGCCTCTGGCGCGTGGAGAGTGCTTCCGTCCGATATCCCGTCCTCTGCTCGGGGTCACGCTTCGGGGCCTGTCCGGCGCCCTGCGGCACGGCGTCGCTCTGCTTTCTCGGGACCTCCCGGAACAAGTATGGACAGCCGCGGAAAGAACGCCGCCCACACTTCTTCCGGGCCCCGCCAACAAAGCACTCCTTGACCTTGGGAGCCGGGCCCACTCGCTCGGCTTCGCCTGGTGTGACCCGAGCAGCTTACGGGAACTAAACGAAACGGAGATCACGACCATGTACCAGAACAAAGTCACCCTAATCGGCTTCCTTGGCAACGATGCAGAAGTTCGCACCAACAACGGCCGCAGCCTCACCACTCTGTCCCTCGCAACCAAGTCTTCCTACAAGAAGGACGAAAAATACGTCGAGCACACCGAATGGCACCGCTGCGTTGTCTTCGCGAAGCTCGGTGAGTTCGCCGCGACGCTCAAGAAGGGCGCACATCTCCAGGTCGAAGGCGAGCTGCGCAGCCGCAAGTACCAGAGCACGAAGACCAACGCCGAGCAGACCATCTGGGAGATCCGGGTCGACTCGATCCTCAAACTCAACCGCGCTGCGAAAGCCGCCGGCGAGGACGGCGAAGACACTCCCGACATGGAAGCTGCCTAGCGAACCTGTCCCAGCCTGAGAGCCCGGCCTCGAGCCGGGCCTTCTGGACCGCAACTCCGAGGTGAATCGATGAACGCTGTCGCTAGAGAGTTCTTGAGCCGCTGCTTCGAGCCAGGCTCGACGATTGCGGTCCTGCTGCGCTCGGCGGAGACGTCGCGAACCCAGCAGCGTGTCGTCACGCTTGACCAAGCGATTGCGGCGCGATACCTCGCTTGGCTTCGCCATCAGAACGACGCTGGAGCGGACATTTACGTTGCCGCTAATCCGCTGAAGCCGGGGAGCCGGAAGCGCACCAAAGAATGCATCGCGTCCGTGCGGCATCTGTACCTCGATATCGACCAGGATGGCGACCGTGCTCTCGCTCGGCTTCGATCCTCGGACGAGGTTCCGCTACCCAACGCGATCCTCACGACCTCTCCTGCGAAGTATCAGGTGCTCTGGCATGTCGAAGGCTTCGACTCTGCGCAGCAGGAAGCTACCCTAAAGCAGCTGGCGACGACCTTCGGCGGTGATCCGGCATGCACGGACTGCAATCGGGTGCTTCGGCTGCCTGGCTACCTGAACCAAAAGTATGCGCCGGCATACTCGGTCACGGTCGAGTATGGCTTCGATCGGGTCGCGCATCCGTCAGACTTCCGCCTGCCGGATGCGCTGTCCAACCGTGAGGTGTGTCGTAGTCAGAAGCCCTGCATCCCGGCTACGCGCAAGGACAGCCAATCGGAGCAGGACTGGGCCTGGGCATGTGCGCAGCTTTCGGCAGGAGCGGACGCGAATAAGCTGACGCGGCTCCTTGCAGAACGCCGTTCTGACAAGCCGAACCCGCTCTACTACGCGCAGCGCACGATCGATGTCGCTTCGGCGCGCCAATGGTTCCTCATCGGCGCGCCGCTCGGGGATGTGATCACGATGCTCGAAGACCGTCATCGCTTCGACCTCTCTCCCAATCTCTGCACCGTCCGCGCTCGGGAGATCGCGGCTACTGCGCAGCGGATGATCGCACGCCGCAAGCTTGCCTGATTCGAGTTCCGAAGGAGACCGCAATGCCTCTACTTGAAGTCAACCAAACCCGCCACGTCAGCACCTCGATTCGGCTGACCGATACCACTGCCAATCAGGTCGATCAGTACGCTGCGTTTATCCGCGCATCAGCCGACGACGTCGTCGAGCAGGCGCTCGCCTACGTCTTCTCCAAGGACCGCGAGTTCCAGGACTTCCTCAAGACACCCGAAGCACGTCAGGTTGCAGCGACGCTTCGCATCCGCAAAGCGCCGGCCGCAGACGCACCGGAAGCTTTGCCGAAGAGGCCGACGATCGTGGCTTCTTCCGCTCCCCAAACAGCAGCAATGGTGGCGGGATCGAAGGCATGATCCCGCGCCTGCATCAGTGGCAGAGCCAATGCGGTGCTTCGCACCGGGAGAATGTCGACACTCCACCCCTGACAGGGCTGTGCAGATCCGGTTTCGTTCACTGGCGTGAACGTCCGTCAAGTCTGCGACTTAGACGAAGCCTGTTCACCGCAGTGAACATGCGATTGAAAGCATCCTGATGCCTGACACCGTCGATTTTGCGAGCCGCTTGCGCCGGAATCGGAGCGGGAGCGACCGCGCCAGAACAATAGGCGCGAGAGTCAGTCCAGATGAGCAGGGCGAACTCATTTCTGCCGCCAACCGCGCCGGTTGCAACGTGAGCGAGTGGGCGCGTGCGGTACTGCTTCGCGAAGCCAGGAACAGCACGAGCGATCCGCTCTTCTCGGAAATCGTGGCGCTACGGATGATGCTCAATGAGTTGCTGCGGCCTGTTTGTTGCGGCCATGTGCTGACAGCCGAGGCGTTCGACGCTCACCTACAGAACATCCGGCAGACCAAGCAGAAGGTTGCGCAGGACATACGCCGGCAATACGCCGCAGCTGCAGATCTGGAGAGCTGACGAGATGCCGACACAGTGGGGACGAAAGGAGACGATCGTCTGGCCGTCGCACGCGCCGGTCTACACATACACGGCTGCGGTGGCCGCCCTGTTTTGCCTCGGTCTGTTCAGCTTTCAGCAGCTGCATTCGCTGCCGATCTTGGAGCGTTCGTACATCTCGGAATACGTCCGGTCGAGGATTGGCGCTCAGTTCAAGCAATCGGGCGAGTACGCGCTCATCTACGTCGTCTGGCCGCCGCGCAAGCCGCGCTTGGCATTACCGCCAGACTTCGGGCCTGGCGAAATGAACTTGCCCGATGGTCGCGTGATCAACGCACGATTCTCTGAACTGGCCATGGCTCAGGGCCTTCAGGGTTTGAGCCGCGGCAGACCGCGACGGTACAGAGATGCGTCCCTCGCGCGTTGGTTTCAAGGAGCCATCTACGGCGGCAGGGGACTGGTCGAGATTCTCAAGGTGCCTCTGATCGAAGGAGCCGTTGTCTTGGTTCTCTTCTTAAGCTTCGCTGTGCAATGGGACGCGAGGCGCTTCAAGCAGCTGAAGTACGGCCGGCGTTTGCGCGGACCCGTAATGGTCACACCAGCGCAATTCAACAAAGCGCTCAAGGGCGACGGGATTCGTATCCAGACTGAGCGGAGAGGAACTGTTCTCAAGCTGCCGTTGCGGGCCGAAGCCAAGCACATCCAAATCATGGGCGACACAGGCACAGGCAAGTCGACCCTGTTGATGCAGATGCTCCAGCAGATCGAGCAGCGGGGTGAGTCTGCCATCGTCTACGACCCTACGGGCGAGTTCACCGAGCGGTTCTATAGCGCGAAGCGTGGCGACTGGATACTCAATCCGCTGGACGCACGCTCACCCTACTGGACGCCAGCGAGCGAGTTACGCAATCCCGCGGAGGCCCGCACAATCGCGACCTCGCTTTACCAGCCAACAAACGACAAGAAGGGCGAGTTCTTCACCGAGACGCCGCAAAAGATTTTCGCTCACCTGCTGAAGTATCGGCCGTCGCCGCAGGACCTGGTGTACTGGATGAGTCACGAGGAAGAGATCGACCGGCGTGTGACCGGCACGGAACTTGCAGCCATGATCGCGAAGGGAGCACAACAGCAGCGCAGTGGTGTGCTCGGTTCACTGGGACTGATCGCCGACAGCCTTCGCTTGCTGCCCACTAGGGAACAGGCCGGAGGGCGCGAGTGGAGCGCGAATGAGTGGTCCAAGGAACGCGAGGGCTGGGTCTTCCTCACGTCGACTGAGAACACGCAAGAGGCGTTGCGGCCGCTGCACTCGTTGTGGCTCGACTCGCTCGTGTTGCGCCTATTGACCACGCCCGAACCGGGTCAGCGCCGGGCATGGTTCGTCATCGATGAGCTCGCGAGTTTGCAGCGGTTGCCGCAGTTTCACACTGCACTCACCAAGGGTCGGAAGAGCAACAACCCGATCATCTTCGGCTACCAGGGCAAGGCACAGTTGGAGACGATCTATGGGCATCTCGCCGAGGTGATGCTCTCACAGCCGTCCACGAAGTTTGTGCTCAAGACGGCCGAGCCGAAAGCTGCGAAGTGGGCTTCGGAACTCATCGGCGACATCGAAATTGAGCGCGTGCGCGAGACCGTAGCCGACGGCAAGCGGCAGGGCAAGAGCTTCACGATGGACCGGCAGATCGAGCCGCTGGTCATGAGCTCTGAGATCGAAGGCCTCGACGATCTGCATTCCTTCGTCAAGCTCGGGAACTACGTCTCGCGGTTCTCATTTCCGCCGATGGAGCTCCGGAGGATTGCGCCAGCTTT
>NZ_JBMGJV010000042.1:0-35135 GCF_051025295.1 Candidatus Dedyshia acidiphila
AAAAAAAGGACGGCTGCGAGAAGAGAGCCGATGAGGTCGCAGGATGGAGAGCGCCTCCCGCTCCAGGAAGCGGCATGCGTCGGCTAAAGGCAGCACCTCTGCGGCGAGTGTGTCGGCCAGTGTGCGATGGAGGCTGCCCGGAACCGAGAGTGGTACAGTGCCCGCAAGGCGCTCAGGGTCCGCGCCAATGCCGGTACGGAAGCGGCGGACCATGGCCAGCCGTTCACGCAAAGGCGTTGTTGCCCATCGCCGCTGCGCCTCACTCGCCGCAGCCAGCATGGCGGGCAAATGGGACGCGGCGATGGCAGTTGGCTCGGCTACGACAGGCCTCAAGACCGGCACCTCATCCTTACGATGCGGCGACGCAGGCGGCTTCTGCAAGGGGACTCGCCTCAGTATTCCACTGCGGCTCTACGTGGAGGTCTTCAAGCAGCAGGCGCGAGGTGATGCGTGCCGACTCGAAGATCACCGGCAGGCCACTGCCCGGATGCGTGCCGCCGCCCACCAGATACACCTGGTCCAGATCTTCGAAGCGGTTGTGCGGACGCAGGTGCAGCATCTGGTCCAGGCTATGCGCCATGCTGAAGGTGGCGCCCTGGTGCAGGCCGAAGTTGCTGCGCCAGGTGGTCGGCGCAAGAACAGCTTCGGTGCGGATGCGCGGCGCCAGGTCGGTAATGCCGATTTTTTCAAGCTGCTGCAGGGCGAGCTCACGGAAGCGGCCCTGCTCGCGGCTCCAATCCACATTGGCGTGCTCATGCGTCACCGGCAGCAGCACATACAACGTGCTCATTCCCGGAGGCGCCAGAGTATCGTCAGTGACGCAGGCATTCTGCACGTAAAACGACGGATCGTCCGAGAGCACATGCCCGCGCTCGATGTCGTGCAGGTTCTGCTGGTAGTTCTTCGCCAGATAGATCGTGTGGTGCGATATATCGTCGTAACTGCCCTCGATGCCGAGGTACAGCATGAAGGTCGAGCAGGAAAAGCGCTTCGAGCGGATGCGCTTGTCGGTCCACTTTTTGCGCAGCCGGTTCGGCACCAACCGTTGCATAGCCTGTGCGAAGTCGGCATTTACCACCACAGCATCGGCTTGGAGACCGCGCTTGCTCGTACGCACGCCCGTCGCGCGGCGACCCGTGAAGGTCAGCTCCTCAACCGGCTCATTGAGCAGAATGCGTACACCCTGGTCCTGCGCCACGTTGGCCATCGCCTGCGAGACTGCACCACATCCGCCGATCGGATGGAAGACGCCGTGTTCATACTCGAGGAACGAAAGAATGCTGAACAGGCTGGGGCAGGAGAACGGCGACATTCCAAGATACTTCGACTGAAAGCTGAAGCCGAGGCGGATGCGCTCGTCCTTAAAGTAAGTGCGCAGGTCTTCATCGAGCGAGCGCCAGGGGCGCAGCAGTGGCAGCATGCGGAGCATGCGAAGCTTCGCGAGATCGCGCCAGCTTGCGAAGGGCGACTCGAGGAAGGGGATGAAGCGTTCCAGCTTTTCGCGATTATCGCAAAGAAAGTTACGAAACTGTCCGGCGTCGCCAGGGGAAAGCGTCGCGATCGCCTGCTCCATCCTCTCGATATCCGGAGTCGCCAGCAGCTCTCCGCCCGACCCGAAGATCAGCCGGTACTGCGGATCAAGCCTTCGCATCGGAATCTCAGCATCAAGGTCACGTCCGGCCGCCGCGAAGATCTCGCGCAGAACCCGTGGATAGAGAAAGAAGGTCGGTCCAACATCGAACCGGAAGCCATCCTTCACCATCGTCGACGTGCGGCCGCCGACCACGGAACGGCTCTCCACGATGGTCACGTCCACGCCAGACTGAGCGAGCAGAATCGCTGCTGCCAATCCGCCCGGCCCCGCTCCCACGATCACTACTTTCTTTGCTTTTTCCATCCGGCTTTGTCTGTTATCTCCGTGAACTCGACTGGCCGCGATAAACGTAACCAGTTTTCCTAATCTGTCATAGAAGACGAGCCCACACCAGCGATTGGACGCCCCAGAGCCTGTGATTTCAGCTGCTTGACGGAATAGAGTTTTCACCAGAGCAAAGATCGTTTATTCGGGAGCGGGAACTAGACGCGATGCGATCGTGTGCGCTTGGTCCGTCGCCTCACGGATGAGATCTGGTAACCCTACCCCGCCTAAAGCATTGCCACTCACATAGAGCCCCGGGAGCGAGTGGAGCGTGACTTCAAACTCACGCAGCCGGTGAAGGTGGCCGACCTCGTATTGTGGCAGCGACTGTGGCCAGCGACGCACGACGGTGATCTCAGCGTCAACTGGTAAAGGACCGAGCACCGAGCCAAGCTGGGCATGCGCAACTCGCGCGATGGACCCATCATCGAGAGACGCAAGCCGGGCAGCCTCTGCGCTGCTGAAAAATGCACGCAGCAGGACATGGCCGGCCGGCGCGCGATCTGGAAACTTCTGGTGCAGGAAGGTGCAGGCCAGAAGGGACGATGAGTCGTCACCGGCGACCAGGAATCCAAAGCCGGAAGGAATGTGTGGCAGTCGCTGGCGTGGATCAAAGCCGAAGGCCACCAGAACGCTGGATGTGGCTTGTCGCGGCAGCAGCATGGCAGCGGAGGCGCCGGGACCGGCGAGTTCGCCGAGCAGCTTGCGGGTTGGCTCCAGTGGTGTGGCGAGCAAGACGTGGTCGCAGGTGGTGCTGCCGCTTTCTGTTTGAACCAGCCATTCGGCTCCGCTGCGCTCGATGCGTTGAACAGCGGTGGACGTGCGCAGGCATCCGGAGGGCAGCCGGGCCGCCATTCGATGGATCAGCTCTTCGAGGCCGCACGCCAGCGTTGTGAAAACGCTCCGCGCCTTCCCGCCCGAATGCTCCCGTTGTCTACGCTGAAATCCTGCGATCAGGGAACCCGATTCCGCTTCAACCGCAACGAAGGGACCGAGCAATGCGCGCGCGCTGAGTAACTCAACGTCGCCGCCGAGGATGCCGGCAAGCAGTGGACCGGCCACTGTTCGCGTCACCTCGCTACCGAAGTGGCGACGGACGAAAGCAGCGACTGACTCGTCCGCATCCGCGCCGCGCGCCAACAGTGCCGTCGCCCGCAATGCTTCGGCGCGAGCGGGTTCGGATGCATAGGCGGCGAGTGCGTCCGCTGAGAACAGCTGGGAGCCGTGCAGCGCATCCAGGTTGCTCGGTACCATCATGCGCATGCCATCGGGCATCGGCAGCAGTGTGCGGCCGCGCGCGATCCAGGTGCGCCGGTCGGCGTCGTTGGACGGCAGCAGCTGACCTGCGAGGCCCAGTTCGCGCGCGAGCGCCTCGGCCCACGGTTTTTCTGTGACCCAGGAGTCCGGGCCGCCTTCGATGACGTAGCCGTTCTGCACGATGGTTTCGACGGTGCCGCCGGCACGCGGAGTGCTCTCGAAGAGGGTGACATCGCAATCGGTGCCGTGGTCGCGGGCTAGGACGTAAGCGGCTGTCAGCCCGCTGATGCCCGCTCCCACGATGGCTATGCGACGCTTCACGGAGCGGTGGTAGCCAGGGCAGGATGCGCGCTCAGCCGCTCGAGCGCTCGGCTGGCCAGATCCGCCAGCGCCTGTGTCAGGATCGGCGAATCATTCAGCGACTGGGGTCGCTCCACGCGAAGGCCAATCTGCTCACCGAACTCGCGGAAGCCGATATCAATGTCATAGAGGATTTCGACGTGATCGCACAGGAAGCCGATTGGCTGCACGATCACGGTGTGATGGCCGGCTTCGCGTAGCGCGGTCAGTGTGTCTTCCACGCTCGGGCCGATCCAGGGACCGCCGGACATGCCCTGGCTCTGAAACGCGAAGAACCAGTCCGCCTCGGTGAGACCGTCCGATGCTAGGTGCGCAGCCACGAGCGCGGCTGTACGCTTGGCTTGCACTGCGTAGGGATCGGGCTCGGCAGGTGTCGCGGGCCGCGGGCGTCCTTCGACCGCCGCCGGAGCAGGCGCGCCCGGTAAGAGCTGCGGCGCCTGAATCGTACGGCAGGGAACACTATGCGCCGTGAAGAGCACAGGCACTGCCTGGCCCAGCTCAGCCGTAAGCGCACGGTAGCGCGTGCGCAGACGATCCGCAAAGGCTTCGACGAGCAGCGGATGGTCTGCCCACGCGTCCGTGAAATCAACCGTGATCGCTTGGCCTGCTTCGGCGAGCACAGCGCGACGATAAAGCCCGACGCTGGTGCGCGAGTTCTGTGGCGCAAGGCAGATCGCAGCCGCGGCGGTGACGCCGTCGTTGCGCATCTGCCGCACCGTATCCGCAATGTACGGCTTCCAATTACGCATACCCACGTACACGGGCATTCGGAGATGTTCTGCCAGCAGCCGTGCCTGCGTGTTGGTGAGCTCGGTCAGCGGACTGCGCCCGATCAGGCCGTAGCGATGCGTAATCTCCTCAATAGCCTCCGACGGCAAAGGACGGCCGCTGGTCACATTGCGCAGATACTCGGGGATTTCGTGAAGCGCGTCCGGCGTTCCGTGCGCCAGAAGAAGAATGACCGTTTGTTCCATGTGCAATCACCGTTGCTGCTGCGCGAATTCGCGCACGTAGCGGACGACAGCCTGTACGTTCTCGACCGGAGTGCCGGGGACGATGCCGTGGCCCACGTTGAAGATGTGACCCGCGCGGCCGCCCGCCTGGGTGAGGATGTTCTCCACGCGTGAGCGCAGCAAGTCCGGTGGCGCGAAGAGTGTGATCGGATCGAGATTCCCCTGCACTGCGCAAGCGTGGCCGATGCTCGCCCATGCCGCATCGAGCGGCACGCGCCAGTCGAGCCCGAGCACATCGGCGCCGGTCATGCGCATGGCCGGCAGAAGGCTGGCCGTATCAACGCCGAAATAGATGACGGGCACACCCAGTGCCTGCACCCGGCGAATAAGTTCAGTCGTCTGCGGCAGGATATACGTTCGATAATCTTCAACCGAGAGCGAGCCCACCCAGCTATCGAAGATCTGGATGACATCGGCCCCGCCCTCCACCTGCTGTTTGCAGTAGGGCACCAGCACCTCGACTAGCTTCTCAAGCAGCGCGCGGAACGCGCCCGGGTCGCGGTACATCAGGCTCTTCGTCTCAATCCAGTTGCGCGAGCCACCACCCTCGATCATGTAGCTGGCGAGTGTGAATGGAGCGCCGCAGAACCCGATCAGACCCAGGCGATCCTGAAAGTGCGCAGCTACTTTGCTGAGCGCTTCACCGACATAGCCCAGCTCCGCCGCACGATCCGTACGCAGGCGATCGACATCTGCGGTGGTGCGTACTGGTGTGTGCACGACGGGCCCCTCGCCGGCGAGGAATTCGAAATCGAGCCCCATCGGCGTGAATGGCAGCAGCAGGTCCGCAAAGATGATGGCAGCGTCCACGTCCAGCTTCTCTGCCGCGGTGATCGTCACCTCGGCAGCGAGTGCTGGTGTGCGGCAGATGTCCAGCAACGAGTGGTGCTGGCGAACAGCCTGATACTCCGCCATATAGCGCCCAGCCTGGCGCAGGAACCAGACAGGCGTGACATCAACAGGTCGCCGGAGGCAAGCGCGCACGAATCGCTCAGCACCCGTCATCGGCGCGAGTGGCGCGACCAGGCTATCGGGTTCGGTGCCAAGACCGGAGCGCGCCGCCAGGTCGGGGCTCAGATCCGTCGTGCTTCGCGCTGTGGCAGGCGTCTCGTTCATAGATGTTCACGGCTGCAGACCGTCTGTTCGAGTATACGGTTCGCACCCGAGCGATTCTGCCGTTGATTGCGGCGTGCCGTGCGCATGGAAAGGGCTCTTTCATGTCGCGCAAGCGAAGTGGCGAACCTACTATGGAGACCGATGGTGAGTTCGACGCGGGCGCATGATCCGACTCCACTTCTCGCTTTGCGCGAGGCTCTTCGCAGCGGAAGCGCTGACCCGCCCGATGTGGCGCGTGAGGCACTCGCACGCGCAAACCGAAATACCAGCCAGAACACACTTCTCTGGCTGGATGAGGCGCGTGTTTTCGATCGTGCGCGTGCGCTGTCGGCGATGTATCCGGATGCGGCGAGCAGGCCACCGCTTTACGGACTTCCGGTGTCGCTGAAGGACTGCTTCGATCTGGCCGGCACCGTCACAACGGTGGGCACCCGATTCTACGCGGAGCACAATGCACCAGCCGCCGCCCATTCTGCGGTGGCGGCGCGACTGCTTGCGATGGGAGCGGTCATCGTGGGCAAGACGCATCTGCATCCGCTGGCGTACGGCATCACGGGCGAGAACCCGGACTACGGCGACTGCGTCCAGCCAGGGCGGCCCGCATTGCTGACCGGCGGCTCATCCAGCGGTGCAGCGGCCAGTGTGCTCGAGGGTTCGGCTGCTGCGGCCATTGGCACCGATACGGGCGGGTCGATTCGCGTTCCAGCTGCGCTCTGCGGGATTGCGGGCTATCGCTCGTCACACAGCGTCAGCCGCGATCTCTGGGCCGGTGGTGCGCACCTCGCGACTACATTTGACACTATTGGCTGGCTCTATCGCGATCTCGAAGACGGACCCTGGCTGGCAGCGGCGCTGTTCGACCTGCCCGCGCCCGATGCACGGTGGCTGAAGCCGCGGATCGCCTATGTGGAGGGTGACTTTCTCTCGACCTGTGAGCCTGCAGTGCTCGCGACGTACGGTGAGATACGCGAGCAGATGCAAGGTGCCGGCGCCACGCTCGCGGAAGTCGATGTGGCGTTCTGGCGCGATGCGGTAGAGATCTTCGCGTCCATCCAGGCGCATGAGGCAGCCGCGCTGCACGCCGGTCACTTCGATATGTTTGAACCTGTGATTCGCGAGCGGCTGGGGTGGGGCGCAGCGATCGACAGCACCGAACTCGCTGCACTTCGACAGCATCACGCCACCTTCGTGGCGAAGATGCAAGAGTTGCTGCGCAACTTCGATCTGTTGCTCCTGCCGGCTGCGCCTGTGGCGGAGCTGCGCGCTGGAGCCGATCACACGGCGACGCGACAGCGAATCCTGCCGTACACCGCGCCTATCAGTCTGGCAGGATTGCCAGCGGTCACTATCAGCGGAGCCGCGGGAGGTGTTCAGGTTGTGGGCGCACGACAGGGAAGCGACGCCGCGCTGCTGGCCTGGACGGCCCTGATCGGCCGTATCCGGCTCGAGGGGTGCTCGTAGCCGACGGGAAGCCGCTGTGTCGCGGTACACTTCCGCGACATGACAAATACTCGACGTCTTGCAACTGCCGCTGGCGCGTTCCTTGGGATCGCACTGCATGCGTTTGCGTCGCCGACCGGGGCTCCGAACGAAAATGAAAAGGCAGTCCTTGCTCCCATCGACGCGATGTTTCGCGGGATGACCGCGCGCGATGCTGCCGCTATTCAGAAGCCGTTGCTATCCGGTGGCTCCATGGTGCTGATGCGTGACGGCAAGCCGGAGCAACTCACGTTTCCGGCGTTCGCCGAGCTGGTGAGCAAGCCGAGTCCGCACCGCATTGAAGAGCGCATTCACGATCCGCTCATCCGCATCGATAACGATCTGGCGGTGGTGTGGGCGCCCTTCGAGTTCCTGCTCGACGGCAAGGTCGACCACTGCGGGACCGATCTCTTCAACTTGGTTCGTCAGAAAGGTGAGTGGCGCATTGCCAACATCGCCGATACAGGCAGGAAGCAATGCGCCGCTCGTTAGGGTCAGGCTGCCTTGCGCTCTTGATGAGCAAGTTGATTGTTCCAGTTCGTCATGCCGACAACGCTGCTTTCAGCAAGCGAGTTCCACTCGAAGATCTTCGCGGCGGTGGTGCCGCGAAAGCCGAAGAGTAGCGGGAGCATCCAGGAGCTTGACGCGAAGACGGTGTCTATCTTGCCGTGTCCCTCGAACGAAAGCACCGGCTTCAGGCCGAAGCGATAGTCGGTCAAAAGCGACTGCACCAGGATCATGCCGCTTACGGCAAAGGCGGCGCGGGCCGCCGGCCGGTTCTTCCTCCGGCTGAGCAGACCCACGGTGAAGAAGAATAGGGCGTGTGAGTAGTCAATCACCCCGTGTGTCGTTGGGCTAATTACCTTCGGCAGTCTTTCCTGCAACTGCCGCTGTGGCTTTTTGTCGAACATCGTATGTATCTCCCTCTGGACTGCGGCTAGGCTGCGCGCTGCTGTTCCCAAGGCTTCAGCACGACCTTGGTGCACTGGTCCTGCTTATCGCGGAACATGCGGTACGCTTCGGGGCCCTGCTCAAGCGGAAGCCGATGGCTGATGACGAATGAAGGGTCGATCTCGCCGGCTTCGACCTTTTCGAGCAGCGGGCGCATGTAGCGCATCATGTGCGTCTGCCCGGTCTTCATTGTGAGTGCTTTATTCATGAACGCGCCCATCGGCACCTTGTCGATAAAGCTGGCGTACACACCAGGGACGGAGACGGTGCCACCCTTCTTGCAGGCCATGATGGCCTCACGCAAAACGATCGGACGGTCCATCTGCATGCGTGTCATCTGCTTTGCGCGATCCACCGCGAACATCACACCGTGCCCCGACGCTTCCATGCCGACTACGTCCATGCAGGAATCGGGACCGTGATTGCCTGTCATGTCGTGCAGTGCTTCGAGCACGTTGACCTCATCGGTGTTCAGCGTCTCAGCGCCAGCCTGTCTTGCCATGGCTAGCCGCTCCGGCACCTTGTCAATGGCGATCACGCGTCCTGCGCCCAGCATGAAGCAACTGCGGATCGCAAATTGCGCCACCGGCCCGCAGCCCCAGACTGCAACCGTGTCACCGGCTTTGATATTGCAGTTCTCGGCGCCCATGTACCCCGTTGGATAGATGTCGGACAGAAAGACCACCTTCTCGTCTGGCAAACCATCCGGAATCTTGATCGGGCCGACGTCGGCGAAGGGCACGCGTGCATACTGTGCCTGGCCGCCGGAGTAGCCGCCGAGCATGTGCGTGTAGCCGAAGAGGCCGGATGGCGAGTAGCCCATCATCTTCTCGGCGATCCACGCATTCGGGTTGGAATTATCACAGCACGACCAGAGCTGCTCCTGACAGGGCTGGCACGAACCGCAGGCGATCGTGAATGGAACGACGACGCGGTCGCCGACCTTGATCTTGCTCTTGTCTAAACCTGGCCCGACTTCGACCACCTCGCCCATGAACTCGTGGCCCAGAATGTCGCCCTGTTCGAGCGTGGGCACGAACCCGTCATACAGGTGAAGGTCGGAGCCGCAGATGCACGTGCTCGTGATTCGTACGATTGCATCGCGCGCGTTCAGGATCTTCGGATCCGGAACCTCGTGCACTTCCATCTTCTCTTTGCCCATCCAGCACATTGCTTTCATGAGATTTCTCCTCCGCGGTTCTTTATCGGTGACCGTTGGATCAGGCGCTGCGTCCGAGCCCTGGCTGTATTTGCGGATCTGGTTGATTGATGGGCTCGCGGAACAAGAACTGCTCAGTCGCGCCATGCAGACCGCGCGGTCCGTGAGTCTGTCCTAGAACGGTCACGACCTCACCGGTCTCGAGCAAGGACTTGAAATGCCGGAGGTCTTCGCGGACCACGAACTCCGGATTCTTGCCGGACACCGTGGCAGCCGCCTTGGCCAGCGTTCCGCCTGGCAGCCGATAACGAATGCGCGCGGTCACGTACGTGCCGCGGCCGAGAGGATCGGCGCGAAACTCGACCGAGCCACTGTTATCCACGTCGGAACCGGGCAGCGTGCGCCACGAGATCCGCTTGTTGGGGACGTCCTCGGTTGTCTCGGCGGTCCAGCGCACCTCTCTGCCCATCGGTCCTTCTGCCACCCACTCGGAACGGCGCTGGTCCTGCATGGTCACTGACTTGAGGTGGCGCATGAAGCGGGGCAGGTTCTCGAAGTTGTGCCAGAGCCCGTAGGCACGCTCGGGCGTGGCATTCACGAGGAAGACGGCCGTTTCTTCCTCGGCCGGGGCGTTGGAATTGCGGGCTGCGGTGAAGGCAAGCACACTGCCGGCCGTCGCCAGCGCGGTGCCGGATTTGGATCGCCGCGTCAGTCCATAGGCGATCAGCGCGCCGGCACCAAGGACCAGAGTCTTGGGGCCGAACGGAAGCGAAGAGTTTTTCATCGGGAGGCTCCTTTCGGGAGGAAGTAACAGGGAAAGAGAGCAGGGGATTTACGTCGCTATGGCGGTGGCGGAACGGCGACAAAAGCGACGCGACAGATAGCGACTTGCAGAAGTTTTCGCAGTTCGCTTCCTTATCTAGGAGGCTGCTCTGCAAGCTCGCGTTGGCCGCAAACGCAGAAACGCGGTGGATCGCACAAGGAGCGCAAACGAGAAACACAAGGTCGTTTGAAGTGGGAAGGAAATGCTTACGCACGATCAGACTGCAACAATTCCTGTTATCTGACGGCAGGAGAGCAAGCACGCTCTCCGCCTCTCCGCAATACCACTTCCCGCCGGCTTACATAATGCTGCAGTGCCTCGTACATACGGCGGAGTGGAGATAGGCTTTGCAACGAAAAGCCTGTTCACTGGGAGTATCTACGTGGCAAGCGAGAAGCCGATACCTGTGGCAGAGATCATTTCTGCCCTTTCTTTCGCACTCGACCTGACGGAAGACGCGGTGCCGGGCCATGCCTTGCGCTCCTGCCTGTTCGGGATGCGGATCGCCGAGGAGATTGGCCTCGGTCAGCTCGAGCGATCCGATCTCTATTACGCCCTCCTGCTGAAGGACGTCGGGTGTAGCAGTAACTCCGCGCGTCTCTGCCAGATCATCGGTGCGGATGAGCGGCAACTCAAGCGC
Source organism: Candidatus Dedyshia acidiphila (assembly GCF_051025295.1). NCBI lineage: Bacteria > Pseudomonadati > Acidobacteriota > Terriglobia > Terriglobales > Acidobacteriaceae > Candidatus Dedyshia > Candidatus Dedyshia acidiphila. The sequence continues at coordinate 10,717 of NZ_JBMGJV010000042.1, forward strand.
GCCGTCAAACTCGAGGACTGGACACGCCTTACCTGGTCTGGAATCCAGATGGTGTGGCGCAGTCTGCCGACGGGGTCGGGCCGCCTGGAACGAGCGGGGCGCCTGCTCGGGCTAGGTTTGGCGCAGCAGCGAAACAATCGCGAGATGATCGCACTGCGCTGTGATCGCGGTGCAAGCATCGTACGGAAAATCGGGCTTCCCGATGAGGCTGCGCGAGCAGTTCGCCACCTGGATGAGCATTGGGACGGAAGCGGGTTCCCGGGGCAGCTCAAGGGGCGCGAAATCCCGCTACTGGCCCGGATTTTGTCTGTAGCACAGACTCTCGATGTGTTTGCGGTCGAGAAAGGACGGTTGGCTGCGATCGCGAGTGTGAAGGAGCGCAGTGGTCGCTGGTTCGATCCAGACCTGGTCGCAGCCGCCGAATCTCTCGATCGCGACGGCCGTCTGTGGAGAGATCGTCAGGATGAAGCATCGCGCGCTGCGGTGCTGGACATGGAACCTGGAGAGAAGCTTCTGGCCGGTGCCGAACAGATCGATCTTATCTGCGAAGCCTTCGCAGAGGTCGTGGACGTGAAGTCCTCCTTCACTTACGCGCACTCCCGCGGCGTAACAGAGGCAGCACTGAGAATCGGAGAAGGGCTGGGCCTCCGCCAAGACCGTATGCAGCTCGTCCGCCGTGCTTCGCTGCTGCATGATCTCGGGAAGCTGCGGGTCCCGAATACGGTGCTGGACAAGCCGGGCAAACTCGACGAGGCCGAGTGGCAGGTCGTGAAAGAACATCCCGTGCTCACGCAGAAGATTCTGGAGCGAGTGGGCGCCTTCCGCCAGTTGGCCCTGGTTGCGGGCCAGCACCATGAGAAGCTTGACGGCTCCGGCTACCCGTACGGCCTCCATGCAGAGGACCTGTCGCTGGAGGCCCGGATTATCGCGGTTGCGGATGTCTATGGCGCACTATCCGAGGATCGACCTTACCGCCCTGGTCTCCCGATTGAAGAGATCCGCCGAATCATGAGCAAAGATGTTCCTTTCAAGCTCGATGCGGACTGTTATGAGGCGCTGTTGAAGACGCTTGGCGACTCGGAACAGCGATCCCAGAATGGAGCATACGAACCGCGCGTTCCGGCTCAGCTCCAACCTGCCTGATCCTGCTGATCACCGTAACGCAGCGTAAGCCCGCTGGAATTGTGTTGTAGTCCTTGGGGGTACGAGATCAGAAGTCGCTGCGCAAGCGGTCCGCATCCGATGCACCTCGTTGCTTGTTCGGCTCAGGGCCGAGTTTGAACTCAAGCGTTGACGTGCCCGGGTGAAGCGCCGAGAGTGGCAGCCATGAGTTGCGATTCGGCGCGCCGTTGAACAGTACCTCCTGAACGTATGGGCCGCTTCCCGTGGAATGAATGGACAGCTTGCGACCGTCGCCCAGATCGATGGATGCGGCAGGGAACATGGGGGTCCCGATCAGCATGCCCCCGACACCAGGTATACCCGGGTAGAGACCCAGCGCGTTCCAGAGGTAGACGCCTGACGTTGCTCCGAGGTCATCATTGCCCGGGATGCCGCCCGGCGTTGTCGAAAATGTCTCCTGCTCGATGCGAGTCACAACCTTCTGTGTCTTCCATGGCTGCCCAGCAAAGAGGTACGCGTAAGGGGTCACAAAATCCGGCTCATTTGCCATGTTGAAGCAGGGCTCACCCCAGCAGATGAGCTTGCTGAAAAACTTATTAAGCCGAGCGTTGGTCGCGTCGTCGCCGCCGATCTGCTGCATGAGTCTCGAGTAGTCGAACGGGATCATGAAGGTGTACTGGTAGGTGTTGCCTTCTTCAAAGCCCTGCTGATCGGTAGAGACCGGGGCATTGGGTCGCTTGGGCAGCGACTTCTCGGCATCGAAGCCTTGCAGCCATGTTCCATCGGCGTTTCTCGGACGAATCCAGCGCGTCTCCGGATCGAACAGATTGGTCCAGTTCTCCGATTGCTTCCGCAGCTTCTCGTACACGTCTGTGTTGCCGAGACTGCGCGCGAATTGAGCGATCGCGAAGTCATCGTTCGCATACTCTAAAGTCCGTGAGGCCGCGCTGGAGTCCCTATCCACGGAGACATAGCCAAGCTTTAGATAATCCGCGAGGTATGGGCGCTCCTCGTTGTCATGCGGTCCTTTGCCGGGCACGGTCGCTGCTTTGACCATGGCTTGCAGGGCCGCTTTGGTATCGAAGCTGTGTGCCCCAAACGCATACGCGGAGGCGATGAGCACCGTGGGAGAGTCGCCGTTCATCACGTATGTCACATCGTTTGCAGCGGGCCAGCGAGGAAGCCAGCCGCTCTGCTGCGCGTCGTTGACGAGAGACTGCGCCATGTCGCTGACGCGATCCGGGAAGAGCAGTGCCTGCATCTGGATCGTGTTCCGATAGGTGTCCCAATCGGAGAAGTTGGCATACTGCGCATGCTGCGATGTGGAAGCGAGCGAGCGTACCTTGCCGTCGAAGCCGATGTAGTCGCCATTGCTGTCGCTGAACAGATTCGGCGCGAGCATCATGTGGTACAGAGCCGTGTAGAAGATCTTTCTCTGGTCCGAACTGCCACCTTCGACAGGAATGCGGCCGAACAGGCTGCTCCACCTCGTCCGTGCCGAAGCCCGCGCCTGATCAAAATTCCAACCGGGAAGTTCTTTATTCAGATTTGCGAGAGCGTTATCTTCGCTGACAAACGAAATCCCAACCTTCAGCTGGACCTGTGACTCGCCGGCAAAATCGAGGAACACGCCGGTATGGTGGCCCGCCGCTTCGGGCCGGTCGTTGTGGATGCTGCCATCTGTCCAGGTTGAAAAGCTATGGAATGACCGCTCGAAACGCGCTGCGAAGTAGAGCGTGTAGTGGGAGTTCGACCCGCAGAACCCGCCAGCGGTCGTGGACCCGCTGACACCATTGCGTCCGATGACGTGAAGCTTGGTGCCATCGTTCTCCCGCCCCGTCGGCGGAAGCTCCGCCATGTGCACATCCGTGTTGGCGCTTGTTCCCTTGACGAGGATGCGCGATGCCGTTCCTTTGGGAAACTGAATTCGCGCTATGCCGGCGCGATCCGTCGTCGTCAACTCGACCTTGCTTCCGTCATCCAGCGTGACTGAGTAGTAGCCGGGGTGCGCCTCTTCGTTGGCGTGACGAAACGCCACGCTATAGGCGTCGAGCGAAGGCGCTGCACCGCCGGTGAGCTCTTCCGTCCAGGGCAGGATCGGGAAGTCGCCGTAGAGCGGGCAGCCGGCGCCGCTCAGGTGTGTCAGGCTGAATCCGGAGATGCGGGTCTTCTCGTGGAGATACCAGCCCTCATTCCCCGTATCAGGACTCCACTGAATCATGCCGAAGGGCAGGGAGGCGCCGGGATATGTGTTGCCGTCGTTGGTGGTGCCGATGAGCGGGTCGACAGCATCGAAGGCTGTCTGAGCAATGGCGAATGGCGAGACGCAGAGCAAACCAATAAGAGCAAAAGCGAACAGACTCGAGAGTCGGGACATGCTGCCTCCAACCGCGCGTGGTCAGCGTCAGGCAAATAACACGATCCATTCGCTCTGCTCACCACGGGTCGCAGTGTAGACCGTCCGACATCAGTTGGGCGTGTTGCGGCTGCTTTTCTCTGGGGAAGAGTGCGACGGCATGGCGGCCACCGCCGATTTTCTGCAAGGAGCGGGAAGGTGATGGCGGAGAGAGAGGGATTCGAACCCTCGATAGAGCTTTTGACCCTATAACGGTTTAGCAAACCGCCGCCTTCGGCCACTCGGCCATCTCTCCGGACGGGGTGCGTCACAACGGATTATAGACCACGCAATCACCTCTCCTCACGAGGAGAGGATGTGAAGTGCCGAGACCGAATCGCGGGCTCACCAACGCTGCATCGCGATCCAATCGCGTGACGCCCAGGCGGTTTAGAGTAGCGCCATGCCGGAAGAGTCCACGGGGCCAGCGGCGGGGCGGCGTACGCCTCGCAGAATGCGCCTGTTGCCGCTGATCGCCGCCACGTACTTTATGGTCTCCGGGGGACCCTATGGGGTTGAGGACATCATCGGCGGCGCTGGTTATCGCTGGGCATTCGTGCTGCTCCTGTGCCTGCCACTGTTCTGGAGCCTGCCCACGGCGCTGATGATTGGCGAGCTGGCCAGCGCTCTGCCCGCGGAGGGCGGCTTTTACGTCTGGGTGCGGCGCGCTCTGGGTCCGTTCTGGGGGTTCATGGAGGGGTGGCTGTCGCTCGCGGCCAGCGTGTTCGACATGGCGATCTACCCCACGATCTTCACGCTGTATCTGGGTCGAATTGCGCCGTCGCTCACTGCCGGGCACCGTGGCGTGCTGTGGTCGCTCGCCGTGCTCGCTGCGTGCCTGGTGTGGAACCTCTTTGGAGCGGCGAGTGTTGGTTCAGGCTCCGTAGGGCTGATGTGCGTGCTGCTCACACCCTTTGCGGTATTCGTGATCGCCGGGTTGCAGCATACGGCCACGGCTGCCCCCCGTCCTGCAACGCTTCACCTTGATTTCGCGACCGCGTTCCTCGTGGCGATGTGGAACTACATGGGCTGGGACAATGCCTCGACCGTCGCCTCAGAGGTCGAACAACCGCAGCGGAATTATCCGCGCGCGATGCTGAGTGCTGCTGTGCTCGTCGCGCTCAGCTATCTACTGCCGACCTTCGCTGCATGGCACGCGGGACTGCCACCTTCGGCGTTCTCCACCGGCTCATGGGCGGATGCGGCTCGCACAGTCTTCGCCGCGTGGCTCGGTGTCGCGATCGTGGCCGGCGGCATGATCAATGGCTTTGGCATGTGCAACGCGCTCATGCTGTCCTACTCACGCCTGCCGGTCGCCTTGGCGGAGGACGGCTACCTGCCGCGGCCAGTGCGGCAACACAATCGCGCCGGTGCACCATGGCTGGCATTGCTTTTGTGCGCAGTTGGGTGGGGGCTGGCCGTGAACCTGTCTTTCGAGCGGCTTATCTCCATCGACCTGGTGCTCTACGGAGGCAGCCTGGTGCTCGAGTTCATCGCGCTAGCAGCGCTACGCGTGCGCGAGCCGGGTCTTGTACGGCCGTTTCGCGTGCCCGGCGGGACCGGCGCGTGCGTCCTGCTCGGTGTGCCGCCCACCATCCTGATCCTGGTGGCGCTACGCATGGCGTACGGCGAGCGCATCGCGGGTATCCCGGCGCTTTGGCTTTCTATGGGAATCGCTTTGCTCGGCCCTCTCGTCTACGCAGGGCTTATGGTGTGCAAGCGCCGGCAGCGGGCAATAGTAACGGTGCCCAGCGAACCCACTGCTCTGTGATCGCGGCCGGTGACTAGACCACAACCTCGGTGCGCTTAGCGCGGGTCTCCTCAAAGCGGCGCGCGGACTGAGTGACGACGCGGCGGCCTGCTTCGGCATCGCGCCAGCCCTTGATCTCCACGCGCTTGCCTTCAAGATCCTTGTAGATGGAAAAGAAGTGCGTGATCTCTTTCAGGATGTGTGGATAAATCTCGGAGTAGTTCCACACATCCGTGTAGCGCGGATTGTTCTTGCCGACAGCGAGGATCTTCTCGTCCGGCACGCCCTGGTCGAGCATCTCCAGCACGCCGATGGGGCGCACCTGCATCACGCAGCCGGGGAAGCTCGGCGCATCGACCAGCACCAGTACATCGAGCGGATCGCCGTCCTCGCTCAGCGTGGACGGGATGAAGCCGTAGTCGCCGGGGTAATGCACGGGTGAGTATAGATTCCGGTCGAGCCGAAAGATGTGCAGCTTCTTGTCGTACTCGTACTTGTTGATGCCCTCGGCGGGGATCTCAATGACAGCCTCAATCACTTCAGGCGAGCGGTCCCCGATGGGTAATTCCAGATAGTTAATCATCCCGGCACACTCCGGCCGCGGGGTGCCGCGGCGAACCCCTTATAATCAGGCACGATGAAGGCGCATGTCTACGTCACGCTGAAGCGCACCGTGCTCGATCCGCAGGGGCAAACCATCCAGAGCGCACTGAAGAAGCTCGAGTACTCGCAGATCGCCGACGTGCGCCAAGGGAAGTACTTCCTCCTGACGCTTGCCGACGGCACCAGCAAGGACGCGGCTGCGGCCGAGGTCGAACGCGTCGCGCGCGACGTGCTGACGAACCCCGTGATTGAGGAATACAGCTTCCGGCTGGAAGAGTAGGCAACCTCCGCAAAGCCGCGAAGTGCTGACCGTACAATGAGCCCATGTGCGGAATCGTGGGCTATGTGGGCACGAAGCAGGACGTCGTGTCGGTCATTCTGGACGGACTGCGCCGGCTGGAGTACCGCGGCTATGACTCCGCGGGCATCGCGGTCGCCGGCAACGGCAACGGCCTCGAGGTCCGCCGCGCCCCTGGCAAGCTGCGCAACCTGGAACAGGTGCTGCGTGAGCACCCGCTGCATGGCACATACGGTATTGGGCACACCCGCTGGGCGACACACGGCCGCCCGACCGAAGAGAACGCACATCCCCACCGCGACTGCACCGGCCGCATCGTCGTTGTGCACAACGGCATCGTTGAGAACTACCTCGCGCTAAAGCGGGAGCTGGCCGCCGAAGGCCATAAGTTCGTCACAGAAACAGATACAGAGATCATCGCGCACCTGGTCGAGCAGGAGATCCGCTCGGCTGCGGAGTCGGGCAAGACGCTTCCACTGGAAGATGCGGTGCGCCGCGCCGTACGACGCCTCACCGGCGCATTCGCTGTCAGCGTGCTCTCTGCCGATGAGCCGAACAAGATTGTCGTTGCGCGCTTCGGGCCGCCCGCGGTGGTCGGCGTCGGGGAGAAGGAGTACTACGTCGCGTCGGATGTCCCCGGAATCCTGCACCACACGCGCGATATGTATTTCCTCAATGACGGCGACATGGCTGTGCTCGAACCGAGCGGCGTTACCCTGACCGACTTCCACGGTGAGCCAGTCAAGCGCTCCATCACGCGCGTGCTGTGGGATCCGATCCAGGCGGAAAAGGGCGGCTACAAGCACTTCATGCTCAAGGAGATTTACGAGCAGCCGCGCTCGGTGCGGGATACGACGCTCGGCCGCGTGTCGCTCGACACCGGCGGTGTCTATCTCAACGAGATGGCGATCAGCGACGAGGAGTTCCGCGCTGCGCCGGGCATCAGCATCGCTGCCTGTGGCACGAGCTGGCATGCCGCGCTTGCCGGCAAGTACATGATCGAGCGGCTGGCCCGCGTTCCAGTCGATGTCGATTACGCGAGCGAGTACCGCTATCGTGATCCCATCGCCGAGAAAGGTCTGCTGGGCCTCTTGATCACGCAGTCCGGCGAGACAGCCGACACGCTGGCGGCGCAGCGCGAGATGATCGCGAAAGGCATGAAGACGGTCGCGATCTGCAACGTTGTCGGCGCGGCGATTGCGCGCGAAGCGCATGGCACGATCGACACGCATGCCGGCCCAGAGATCGGCGTCGCTTCGACCAAAGCATTCACTGCGCAGCTCACCGCATTGTTCCTGTTCGCGATGCACCTGGCGCAGCGTCGCGGCACGCTGGAACCAGAGCAGAGCCGCATGCTCGTCGAGGAGCTGAGCCGGATTCCCGGAAAGATCGAAGAGGTGCTGCGGCTGCGCTCTGGCCAGTGCGCCCAGTTAGCGCTGCCTTATGCAAACGCGCGTGACTTCCTTTATCTGGGCCGCGGAATCCATTTCCCCATTGCGCTCGAGGGAGCGCTCAAGCTGAAGGAGATCTCGTACATTCACGCGGAGGGCTACCCCGCGGGCGAAATGAAGCACGGTCCCAATGCGCTGATCGACGAAACACTCCCCGTGGTTGTACTGGCGACACGCGACGAATCGAATGCAGGCTCCATGCTGCGCTATGAAAAGACGCTCTCGAATATCCAGGAGGTCACGGCACGCGCCGGCCAGGTCATTGCGATTGCGAGCGAAGGCGATGAACAGATTGCCTCGCTTGTGAGCCATGTCATTTACATCCCGCACGCACCGGAGATGCTGCTGCCGTTGCTTGAGGTCGTTCCGCTGCAACTTCTCGCGTATTACATCGCCGTACGCCGCGGCTGCGATGTTGATCAGCCGCGCAACCTGGCGAAATCTGTCACCGTGGAATAAACAAACAATGGCACGTGAGCTTCACACTGCAAGACTCGTTCGCAAATTCTCCCTTTCCGACCCCGCGCAGTGCTTCCACCTCGAGTTTGCGGTCGACGCATTGCCGCACTTCGCCTTCAAGCCGGGCCAGTTTGTCTCGCTGGTGCGTACGGACGAGCGCGGCAAACAGCAGACGCGCGCCTACTCCATTGCATCCGCTCCACGGATGAATGAGTTTGACCTGTGCGTCAATCGCGTGGAGGGCGGCTTCTTCTCGAATCTGCTCGCCGACATGCAGATAGGGGACACCATTGAATTTCATGGTCCACACGGACTGTTTACGCTGCGGCAGCCGCTCACGGACGCGATATTGATCGCAACCGGAACCGGCATCGCGCCGATGCGCGGGTTCATCGAGCACCTGTTCCCCGACAATGGACCATCCCTCTGCGGTGATCGCCGGATCTGGCTGGTCTACGGCACGCGCTATCCGACCGAACTCTACTACCGCGATTACTTCGCGCGCAAAGCAGCGGAGCACGCGAACTTTAAGTATGTCTACTCACTGAGCCGGCCGGAGGCCGACTGGACCGGTGAACGCGGCTATGTGCAGGAGCATGTCGCGCGTATTGCAATAGAGCAGAAGGCGTCGCAGGCACCTGACATGCCGAACGCCGCAGAGGGCGCGGGCTTCAACATCCACGCGTACATCTGCGGTCTGAATGAAATGGTGTCGGCGAACCGCGAGCGCCTGATCTCGCTGGGCTGGGACAAGAAGCAGGTTGTCTTCGAGCGCTACGACTAGAGCTTGAACAGCTCGCGCAACCGGCGGGTCTGGGCCCGGCTGACCGGAACTTCTGTGTTCTTGCGATCGCTCATCCGCAGTTGGTAACTCGACTTGAACCACGGCACCACTTCCCGGATGTGGTTGATGTTCACCACGTACGATCGGTGCGCCCGCCAGAACAGATGCGGATCGAGCAGCTCCAGCAGTTCCTCCAGGGTCCTGCACTTCGACTGCCCCTCAAGCGTCGGGGTTGCGACCGAAATCACGCCGTCGTCGATGGCAGCGAAGCAGAGGTCCTTTTGATCCACGAGCAGCATGCGGGTGCCGGCCTGCACAACGATCTTGCTCGCGCCTCGCGCGGGAACGGCGGCGCTCGCCTGACCTGCGCCGCCCTGCTGCTCGATCAGGCGGATGAGCGTCTGTAACTGATCGCGGGACAGAGCAGCAGCGCCATCTTCGCCCTCGCCCGCATCGGCCAAGCCTGCGGCGGGAAGTCGCGCACGGACGCGATCAATCGCCTGCTCCAAACGCGCCCGGTCGAAGGGCTTCAGTAGATAGTCGACTGCGTTCACTTCGAAGGCTTTGACTGCGTAGTGATCGAATGCAGTAGCAAAGATGACCTGCGGCAGCGGTGCATGTCCTGATTTCTCGAGCAGCTTGCGCAGCACAGCGAAGCCGTCAAGACCCGGCATCTGCACATCGAGGAAGAGGACGTCCGGCTCAAGGCGTGGCACCAGGTCAAGCGCCTCGATACCGTTCTTGCCTGCCCCAACGACCTCGACATCAGCAATCGAGCCGAGCAGATACTGCAGCTCATCGCGCGCCAGCTTCTCGTCATCGACGATGAGTGCTTTCAGGGTCATAGGCTCAACCGAGTATAGGAACCCACCCCGGGCGGGTCAACGCGGCGAGTGCCCTGCGGGAGCTGTCAGGAGACGCTGTTGCGGAGTCGTGCCGGCACGTTGTCCGCCGTCAGATCGTGCCCACAGTGCACACAGAACAGATCGGTTGGCCGGGCGCTGCGATAGCAGTTACCGCAGGCAGCTGCTACCTGGCATGCACATTGAGGGCAGAAGTGAAAATCGCTCTGGATCGGTGTGCGGCACGCTGGACAACTGGAGACGATCGGCTGCCGCAGCAGAAAATACAGCACCGAACCGACACCAGCGGGCATGACGAAGCAGACCAGCATCCATGCCTGCGGATTCATGAGCCGGCGCGGCGCGTCCTTGCTGACATAGCCGATCATCAGCATGTAGAGCGCGGCCAACGCGCCCCAGGTCAGGGCGAAGTAGACACGCAGCCCCAGCGGGGGTGCGGGGTGATGCCGGTGCTCCGGCACGACCACCCACCACAGGTACTCCACACCGACAAAAGCCAGCGCCGCCAGCACCAGGGACCAGCGGGGAATCAGCCGCAGTTCATCCCGCAGCTGCGGAGCATCTTCATTGCGGCGTCCTGTTGAATCCAGGTTCATGGCAGTTCCTGACGTGCACGATCTAAGCATGAGACGTGCAGATTGCGCCAGAAAGTTTCAAGCAGCGCGGCCCGTTTCGCCACCGCTCTTGGAGCTGCTTCAGCTCTCCCGGCGGGAGCTGTCGCGCAGGCTCTGTCCGCGCCAGATCAGAGCGAGCGTGGCAATGACGGCCAGCAGCAGAGATCCTCCAATGAGCAGCGCTTGTGTCGGCAGGTCGGCAAAGTGCTCACCGCCCAGCAGGTCGTCCACCCAACTCCACAGTGCCGGAGCGAGCAACACCAGAACCGTGCCGATGGCGAACAGGGCGATGCCCATTTGTCGTCGGTCCTGCTTGCCCTGCATACGGCGCCGCTCATCCGCGACGCGAATGGCGCGCCGAGTCCGGGTCACGACGGGGCCCTGCGATTGTGCGTCCAGGCCTGCCATGGCGCGAAGCACGGCAGGATCGGCTTGTCCCGGTGGCTGGGCGCCGGGTGCGCGGCGCTCCTGCTCGGGATCCGGCATTAGTCTGTCACTCCCATTGGGTTAGCGCCTTCGCGCATGCGTGGCTTTAGCGAGGCGAGTGCGCGGTAAAGTCGTGACTTGACGGTCGACAAATTGGCGCGCGTCACGGTCGCGATCTCCTCCAGCGACAACTCCTCGTGGAAGCGCAACACTAGCACCTCACGGCTGAGCGGGTCGAGAGTGAGCAGGGCCGCTGCGACGCGCTCACTGTTCTCGCGCATCAGGCAGTTATCGAGCGGGGTGGGGTCGTTCGCCGCCGGCTCAAAGGGCCGATCATCTTCTCCGGGGTCGCTCATTTCCTCGAGACTCGCCATCGTGCGCCGCCGGCGCGTGTCGATCACCAGGTTGCGCGCGATGGTCAACAGCCAGGTATCGAAGCGCGCGGTGCCGTTGTACTGGCTACCCCGTTCGAGCACGCGCATCCAGGTCTCCTGGAAGAGGTCCTCGGCCAGCTCACGGCTGCCGGTGAGGTAGAGCAGGTACCGAAACAGGCGGTGCTGGTAAGTCAGGATCAGCGAGTCGAGCAGCTCGACACTGCGCTGCTTCAGCCCGCGGGCGATGGCCTGGTTTTCGCTCTGCTGGGCCGCGGTGGCCACAACTCGCGCGCTTGTTCCGGTCGCTGCCTGGGGCCCTGCTGTGCGCAGAACGGATTCGCCGATCAACACTCCACCTCCACGCACGGTTGGACGAGAGAATCAGTCGCCAGGACGCGGTTTTTTCCAGTTCGCTTGCATGAGGCCACTGAGGGGCGGTGCAGTCGGGCAGATCGCATCCTGTGAACTCAACATTCTAGGGGGTTTAGGCAGACTCTTCCTGACGCCGCCACGCCGCGTACACTGAAAGTCCATGGAGATTTTGTACGGTCTGCACCCGGTGGAGGAAGCCCTGCGCTCCGGAACCCGGCGCTTCGACTACGTCGTGGTTGCGCGGGAACGCCAGGATCAGCGGCTGCTGAAGATCATCGAAGCCTGCCGCGATCGGGGCGTGCGGGTGAAGACAGAAGGACGCGAGCAATTGACGGTGCTGGCCCGCAATCCAGGTCACCAGGGTGTGATCGCTTTCGTTCGGGCGCGCAGCACGCTTGAATTGGAGGACTTGCTTGTCCAGCAGCCGGGCAAGACCCCACTGCTTCTGGCGCTCGATGGTGTCGAAGATCCGCAAAATCTGGGCGCGCTCCTGCGTTCCGCCGATGGTGCAGGTGTCACGGGCGTGATGCTGACGGAGCGCCGCTCCGCGCCTCTGAGCGCGGTGGCGCTGAAGGCGTCCGCCGGTGCGGCGGAGCATGTCCGGATCGCACGCGTCGTCAACCTGGTCCGCGCTATCGAGCAGGTCAAGGCAGAGCAGATCTGGTGTGTGGGGCTCGACGAGCGCGGCACCATGGATTACACCGACTACGACTTCACAACGCCATGCCTGCTGGTGCTGGGGCGCGAGGGCGCCGGGCTGCATGACCTGGTGCGCCGCAACTGCGACCACCTGCTACGCATTCCCATGGCGGGGCGGGTTGCATCCTTGAATGTGTCGGCGGCGGGCGCGGTTGTGCTGTTTGAGGCCTTCCGGCAGCGCCGGCTGGCAGCGGCGGGCGCGCCCACTCCCACCCCGTCCCCAAGCAAGAAGCCAAGGAAGGGCCTCGGCTCGTGATTCGTGGTGCTGTCTTGAGACGCTGGGCTGCTGGGCTGGTGGTACTGGGTTGGTCGCTTCCGGGAACTTCGCAGCAGGGCACGGTTCTCGCCCAGCCCACACCGGCGAAATCTCCTGCCTCGGCAGAGCTTGAACCGGTTTTCGAAGTCAGTGACGCCCTACGGGAATCGACCGCCATCGTGCGCTACCAGCTCGACTTGAAGCTGGATGCCGAGCACGCGGGACTGGATGCGAAGGCCGTGCTGACGGTCCGCAACCAGGGAACTACGCCACTCACCGCGCTCCCCCTGCAGGTCTCCTCCACGCTCGCCTGGCACTCGATCAGCCAGCAGGGCAAGGCATTGCGCTTCACGCACCACATCGTCGCGACCGACGCGGATCACACGGGCTCAATGAATGAGGCTCTGATCACGCTGCCATCTCCTCTGGCAGCAGGCCAGCAGCAGGAGCTGACTGTCTTCTACAGCGGCGAACTCGCGCCATCCGCCGCACGCCTGCGCCGCATCGGAACACCGCCGGAGTTGGCCCGCGCCACGGACTGGGACGGCGTCCGGACCGGCTTCACTGGCCTGCGCGGCTTCGGCAACGTGCTCTGGCTACCGGTCAGCGCTCCGCCCGTGCTGCTCGGCGAGGGTGATCGCCTGTTCCGCGAGATCGGACGACAGAGTCAGCGTGGACTCGAGACGTCTGTATTGATGACAGTGACAGAAGAGTTCACTGACGCCGCGCCAAGCGTTGCCTTTGTGAACGCCGTGCCAGTGCCGGTGAAGGTCGTGGCGCAACCAGCGGGTGACCTGCCGGGAATTGCAACGGTGTCGCTGCCGGAGACGAAGCTGGGCTTCGGCACGCCGAGTCTGTTTCTCGCCTCGCGAACGGCACAGTCTGGCGACCATCTCTCGATCTACGCCCGCGCTGAGGACGCTGCAGCGCCGCAGGCCTACATGACGGCAGCCTCGATCGTGCAGCCGCAGATCGCGCAGTGGCTCGGTATGGCACCGAAGCGGGCGCTCAACGTTCTCGATTTGCCGGAGCCGGATGACAGCCCGGCGGAGCAGGATGCTCTTTGGCTTACCGGGCTGGCCAGCGTCGACCCCAAGCAACTGCTGACCCCGATGAGTCACGCGCTAGCCCATGCGGCGTTCGTCTCGACGCGGCCCTGGCTCGCAGAGGGCATTGCGCAGTTCATGGAAACGCTATGGACGGAGCACCAGCTCGGTCGTGCTGCGGCGATCACGCAACTGGACAACCAGCGGAATGCGCTGACCCTGGCCGAGAGCTCTGACCCCGAGCACGACCCGGGTGAGCCGCTGAGCAGCGCGCGCGACCCGATCTTCTACCGGACCAAAGCAACGTACGTGTTTTGGATGCTGCGCGAGATTGTTGGCGATGCGGCGCTGGCAAAGGCTCTCCAGCAGTACGACGCCGGACAGGACACGACGCCCACGTATTTCGAGCGGCTGCTCGAGCGTGCCGCAGGTCAGCCGCTCGACTGGTTTTTTGCCGACTGGGTGGACCGCGACCGAGGGCTCCCCGATCTCACAATCGACAACGTCACGCCAAATCAGGGCAGCGGGGAAGACGTTTATATCGTTGCAGTCACTGTAGCGAATGATGGCACCGCTGTGGCGGATGTGCCGGTGACCGTCTCGTCCGCGGAGGCAACCGTCACGGAGCGCCTCCGCATTCCTGCAAAGGGGCGAGCCACACGTCGCTTGTTGTCGCATGGCTACCCACGGCTGGTGCAGGTGAATGACGGCTCGGTGCCGGAGATCGAAGCAAGTGTGCATCGGCGCGACATAGTGCGCACGCCCTGATAACGTCAGGGCTGGACGACCGGCGCAGCCAAGGTGCCAGTCAGGATGCCTGAAGCAGCGTCCGTCTTCGCATTTGCTGTGTCGGTTCGCGGTGCCGCGATCTGCAGATGCAGCGACCGGTCGAGCCCTATGGTGCCGCTCACCTTCGTGGTCGTGTCACCGGCGACGAGGTCGCTGGCCGTGATGCTCAGGCGGCCCTTGGTCACCACGCCGCTGCCGCTCCAGCGATCAAAGTGCGCGAGAGGACTGCTGGTGGCTGTCTCTGCCGCCGTTTGAGGCAGGCCGCCGTCGCGCCACTGCCAGTCCACGCTGCCAGTTGCCGTGCTGCTCAGGTCGGCAGCATTACTCCCGGTCATGTTCAGGCGCCCAGAAAGATCGAGCGTTCCCGGACCCCAGTCTTCTCCCAGCAATTGAGAGAGTTCGGCGGCGTCGATCTGACTCAATTGCCAGGTCAGCCTGTACATGGGGGTGCGGGTGACTGTCACCGTACCAGTGGCGTGGAATGTGCCTTCGAGTGTCTGGCCCTCAAAGCTGCTGATCTCTATCCGCCCATCATGGAGGCTCATGGTTGTGGCGGCGCTTTCAACTTTCACTGGACCCAGCATCAGCGCTGCGACGTGCAGGGTGCCTTCGACCGGAGGCAGTGGCGGATGGTCGCTGGCTCGCAGCCGCTGTGCTGCGTTCAGCAACTCCGCGACCACTCCGCCATCGTCTCCCCGCAGCGACGCTGCGAGCGAACCCACACTGACGGCCGGCGAACTGAAATCGAAGCTGCGCACGCACTGGGCAGGGCAGGGCAGCGGGATGCGGAGGCTGCCAGTGAACTGCGTCTTTCCGAAGCCGGCCACGATCCCGCTCCAGCGAACGTCCCTCGCCGAAAACGTCGCGACCGCAGTGCCGATCTGCACCGGCTCTGGCAGATACGACGGGTCAAACGCTGCGTCGTGCAGGCCGAGTGTGCCGCTGATTGCTGGTGGCTCCGGTTCGCTGCCGTCATTGCCCGCAAGCCATCGACCCGTGATGGTCACGTTGGCGTCGGCGGTGCCGCGACCCGCAAGGCTGCCCACCAGCGCTGGTGCGAGCCGGAAGGCATTGGCGGCCGCTTCGAGCGCAGTGACGCGCGCGACTCCACTGGCATGCAGCGAGAAATCCTGGCGTGTCGCATGGGCCTCTATCAGCATGGGCGAGGCACCGCCTAGATCGAAGCGTGCCGGGCGCACGGCGAGTGCCGCCGGTGAGCCGGGGACGACGTCCGCGTGTAGATCCGGCAGCAGCTGATTGAAGCCGTCGCCGTGCAGCGCGAGGTGTGTTGCCGCAAGCGAGCCGCTTGCCGCGGTCGAGTAACCGGGGCCGCGATGCACCATCACTTGCGCTGCTCGACGGCGAAGATGGGGAGAGGGGACCTGGCGAGGCGTGGCGGCCTGCGAGGGATCGTAGTTCAGCCATCCGTCCAGTGTGCCTGTGACGCTTACGTTTCTGGCGGCAAGATTCTCGATGTGGCGGAGCCACTCCAGGGCGGCCGACGCGGGAAGATGCTCAACCGCGAGCCTCAGTGCAGGCGCCGGGCTCTCGTGCATCGTACGGACGGTTCCCGTCAGATCGAGCCGGCCGTCTCCAACGGGGGACACGCAGCGAATATCATCCAGGAGCCCGCGATCCTGATGGTAGCGGGCTTTGCAGGTCGTGTGCAGATCGAGCGCGCGCGCAGGCATGACCGAGTCGCGACGAAAATCGGCCGCAGAGGCGGTTGCCTCGACCGCGAGTTCGTCGGGCGTCCCGAGCAGGCGAGCATCGACGGCCGACTCGCCGCGCCAGCCAAGGTCCTGCCCCAAGAGCATCCGGCTCACTTGTCCGAGCGGGGCGCCATGCCACTCCGCTCGCAGATCGAGCGGCAACTGACCGGTGGACGAAGCGCGCCGCACACTGCCGCTGACCCGCACCACACCTGTGTCCGCGAGCGACAGGTTGACGTCCGTTCGCGTGGGTTGTGCAGCGAAGCGGACGCGCCACTCGTTCGGGTTCTCCAGCCACACGGCGATCTCGGCATTCAGAAAGGAGAGCGGCAACTTCTCTGGGCCGTGCTTGAGGTTGATGCGCGCGTGCGTGGCTTCGATATAGGGGAAGCGCTTCTGCGTAAGCTGTAGCGCGCGCCCGGTCGGCGCCTGGGGCGTCCGCGCGGCCTGCAGCAGCACGGACGCAAAATTCCATTCACCACTGGGTGCGCGTTCGAGATTGAGGCTCGGCTCATCGAGCGAGATGCGTGAGATTTCGAGCCGTCCGCGCCACAACGATGTCAGCCGAAATCCCGCCGTCACACTCGAGCACTGCAGGATGGGCTCCGCGCTGAACCCCGGGTTGCTGTCGACTACGAGATTGGCGATTTCGACGCCGGGGCGCGGCAGCAGCACCAGCTTTATGCCTGAGATCTCGACAGGATGGCCAAGGCCGGCCTGCAGGCTGGCCGCAATCTGTCGCTGGTAGCGATTGATGTTGATAAAAGGCGGCAGTGCCAAAGCCGCGGCAATCAGCAGTCCAATCACTGCCGCGATCAGCAGAGGACGGCGCCGCGAGTTCCCGGCCGCCATGATCTAGCGAACCAGGTGCAGCGTCCTCCGCCAGCGCGTCTGGTCGAAGAAGTGAAGCACCGTGTGGCTGTACTGCTGCGCGCGTTCGCCCATGCCGATGTGCTCATCGTCATCCTCGGGCGTGATGAACGACCAGTAGACGAAGAGCGGGCGACCGAGGATGTTTTCGCGCGGGACAAAGCCCCAGAAGCGGCCATCCAGGCTGTTCAGCCGGTTGTCGCCCATGGCGAAGTACTGGCCTGGCGGCACGACGAGATCGCCGTTTTCGATATGGCTCGGCAGATCGTTGGCCCAGGTCGGCGTCACACCCATACCTTCCGAGGTGGGCACGTTCGGAAATTCATCCCGGTACGCCGCGTAGTTGCTGTAATCCGGATGCCCCGCCTGCGGCTCTGCCTGCCGCACGCCGTTCAGATAGACGTAGCCCTCGTGCAGATGAACCCGGTCACCAGGGATGCCGACGACGCGCTTCACCAGGGTCATGTCCGGCTCACCCGGTTTCAGGAAGACGATGATGTCGCCGCGCTGCACATTGCTGTAGTGCACGAATGGCACCCATGCTGTGCGTGGCGCCAGCGTCACGCGGTCGGCCATGACATGATCTCCGACCAGCAGCGTGTTCTTCATCGAGCCCGAGGGAATCACAAAATTTTGGAAGATGAAGGTCAGCGCGAACAGGCCGACGACGATCACTGCACAGTAGGAGGCTAGTGCTTCGAGAGCTGTTTCGTCCCGCCGCTGGAGGGCTGGCTCAGCTTCGACAGCGTCCGTCGGGGGAGCGGGATGTAAGGTGTCCGGCATGCCTGTTCAGGTCTCGATTGCGAGCGGAGGAAAGGTCCGCAACTAGCGCACAATGCGCAGGATGCGTCGCCAGCGGGCAAAGCCGAACAGCTGCTCCCTCTCGCTGTTGCCGAGTCTACCATCCGTTGCCGGAGTGGGATCGGTGGCCGAGGGCTCGTTCAGCGAGAAGTAGATCAGTAGCGGTGTGCCGACCACATCGGCTCGCGGAACAAAGCCCCAATAACGGCTGTCGCGGCTATGGTTCCGGTTGTCACCCAGCACGAAGTAGCTGTCAGTCGGGACGCGCAAATGCCCGTTCTCGATCAGCCCGAGCATCTGCCGGCGCCATTCCGGGTCGACCGAGGGGTCGCCGGTCGTGTAGCGCGGAAACTCATCGCGATACATGTCTTCATCAGCGGATTCGAAGACGGCGGAGTGCTCGTTCAGGGGGCGGTTGTTCACCGCAGCCAGGCCGTGATGCATGGAGACCTCATCGCCCGGCACGCCGACGGTGCGCTTCACGACGTGCTCCTCCGGGTCGAGCGGAAAGTGGAAGACCAGGATGTCTCCATGCCGGATCGAACGATAGGGCAGCAGCCAGCCCCAGTCGCCGGCGGGCGCGAACGTGGCCTTGTCAACCAGCAGGAAATCGCCGACGAGCAGCGTGCGCTCCATGCTTTCCGAAGGAATGCGGAACGGCTGGACCAGGAAGGTCAGGATGAACATCGCGACGACCACCACAATCAGGCTGGAGCGCACTGTATCGAGCAGGTGAGGCAGCACCACGTGATGTACACGCATTGCCCGCGCCGGAGCGGCGGCGGGTGTCTGATCCTCAGGTGAGATTGGCGCGGGGGCCGACATGAACACGCTCAATGCAGACACACTCACGCAGGGGCACTCTTCGGTGCCTGTTCTGTCGCGGCGGATGCGTGCTCGCGCAGTTGCTGGCAAGCGATGCGCGCAGCCTCCTGCTCGGCCCGTTTCTTCGTGGTGCCTGCGCCCTGCGCGGTCAGCGACGGCAGGCCCTCTGAGCCCGAGATGACCACCTCCACGACGAAGCGCTTGCGATGATCCGGCCCGCTCTCGCCCCGGACCTCGTACTCCGGAGGCGCACTGCCCCGTGCCTGCACCAACTCCTGCAGCGCGGACTTGTGGTCGCCCATGCTGTCCCCGTGCTCGAGCCCAACATACAGTCGCCCTGCAGAGGGTTCGATCACCGCCTGCTCGACAAGTTTTCGCGCGCCGACGATTCCAGCGTCGAGATAAAGAGCGCCGAGCACGGCTTCAAAGCAGTTGGCGAGCAGAACGGCTTTCTGGCGGCCGCCATTGCGCTCCTCACCCCGGCCCAGCCGCAAGTAGCTGCCCAGGTCGAGCGACTCGGCGACCTCTGCGAGATGCCGCCGGCTCACCAAAGCAGCCCGCATCCGCGTCAGATCGCCTTCGCTGAGAGCGGGAAAAGCCCGATAGAGCGACTCTGCCACGAGCAGGCCTAGCACGGCATCGCCCAGGTACTCGAGCTTTTCGTTGTCGACGCTCGCGCGGCGAGGCTCCGGCTCGGTGGCGGCTGCGGCATCCCTGCCGCCCTGATCTTTGGTGGTCTGGTCTTTGGTGATCTGTTCGAAGGCAAGCGAGCGATGAGTCAGCGCCTGCTCGAGCAGGGCGTGGTCGCGGAAACGGTGTTTCAGGGTGCGCTCAAGCGCCTCGAGCGTGCGCTGGCCCATCTCGGCGGAATCTCCCCTCGCCATCAGATTAGCTCGCCTCTCCCGTGCATGGCAGCATAGGATGCGCGCACGCCCGCTACTGCTGGGGCGGAGCGGGATTGGTGCCGGAAGGGGGGCTGCTCTGCGTCGCGGGCGGCGCTGCTTTCGGGTCAGGCTCGTCGCCGTCATCGTCACTGTGTCGTGCCGCTGCCGGCGGAGCGTACGGCTCCTTTAGTCCCCGCTCGGCGGCTTCTTTGGTATCCAGCTGTCCGTCACGAACGACCAACGCCTGCTGATACTCGGCAACCGCCTGGTCGCGGCTATCCTGGAGATCGTCGATGCGGCCAAGATAGATATGCGACCACGCAAGCAGTCGCGGATCTTTGCCCAGTCGTACCGTCTCCTCGAAGTAGTGGCGTGCATCTGCGATGTTCTTCTGCAGCACGGCGCAGCGCGCCAGTAGGAAATCGGCACGCGCTGCATCGCCGGTGTGCTGGTCGAGAGACTGGTGGGCCAGGGTAGCGGCTCCTGGAGCATCGCCCTTCAATAGCTTCAGCTCGGCCAGATCGAGACCGCGCAACTGGCGTGAACCGCGGCGCACCACGTCCCCCTCATTCTGCTGGGCGAAGGTGACCTTCTTGATGCGGCCCATTTCGGCGGACACATCCATGCCGTAGACCATCTCGCCGATGGATTCCTTCAGCGACTGCGGCTCCTTCTCGAATGGGATCAGTCGATCGTAGAAGTAGGCAGTCAGCACGTACCCCTGCTCCATCGACCGCGTCACGGCCGCCTGGCGCACGGCTTCCGCCTTCTGTTCCGCACCACGTCGCTCGCGTTCCACCTGCTCGAAGTCGGAGTGACGGACGACGGCCGGCATCTTGAACGGGGCGACCCCCGTGTCCATCGTGCGTGCTTCGACTGCGCGGATCATGCACTCTGTCACCAGCGAGACGATATCGCTGCGGAAGGTGTACTCGAGCGGCGCTTCGCGCACGCTCTTGAGCACCGGCAGCAGCCGGTCCATCGACGAGGCGCGCGCATACAGCAGCGGCTCGAGCGTGAAGTGCAGGTAGGTGTGACGAATCTCGTCCATCCGCACCTCGCCCTGGGCATTCGGCGAAGTCACAACGACGTAGTCCGACGAATACACGCGCGCATTCGTCTGTTCCGGATCGAGGAGTGGCTCAAGGACTACAGCGAAGCGGGCGGGTGTGTCGGCCGTGGCCGGAACCTTGAGGTAGGCATTGGTGGCGACGATCATGCGCGATAGCGGATCGTGCAGCCCATTCGCGAGCGCGTCGTACTGTGGACGAGCCGAAATCCAGAGGTAGTGCAGGTTCGCCTGCTCGGCGAAACGCCGCAGCAGAGGAAGCAGCTCGACCACCTGGGTCGAATCCGGTGGCATC
The DNA here is from genome assembly GCF_051025295.1 of Candidatus Dedyshia acidiphila. Classification (NCBI taxonomy): domain Bacteria; kingdom Pseudomonadati; phylum Acidobacteriota; class Terriglobia; order Terriglobales; family Acidobacteriaceae; genus Candidatus Dedyshia; species Candidatus Dedyshia acidiphila. Next base: position 31,474 of record NZ_JBMGJV010000042.1, read on the forward strand.
TCGGTCAGCCCCACGCCGGGGGTCAGTGCAGGAGGCGGTGTCAGGTAGAGGGAAAGCGAGACGTACTGCGAGAGATCGTGGCTGGAGTCAGACAGCCGGTGCTGCCGGATATATGTGCAGAGCTGGTCATGCGTGGTCTGTGCGTCGGGCGAGGCCTGCAGCGCCTTATTCAGCTGGTCGCGCATCTTCTGCCGAATCGGCGCCGACTGATCCAGCCCCGCGTCGTAGCCGCAGGAGTTCAGCGCGGCTGCGACATCGAAGAGCGCCTCGCTGGTTTGCAGCGAAATCTGCGGACCTGCCGGATCGATCAGAGAGGGAGGCTTCTCCTGCTGACTGGCGCGCGGCGCGTTGCCATTCGACGACGAGGCCTGTCCGTCAGCCGTGGGTGCGGAGGAAGACGAGTTCTGCGCTGTTGAACGAGATGGCGCGCAGCAGGCGAGCGCCGCACTCAACAACAACGCGGCCGTGAGTGATGTGCGAAAGGGAGACTGCATGGAAATGAGGCCTGCCGGTCAGTCTACGAGGCGCCTCCGAGGAGGGTCAATGCAGTCACCCGCAGCCCTGCCACTCCCAATAGGGAAACGCGCCCGGCTGTTAGCCCTTGACCGACACGCCGGAAAACGACATCACGACCGAGCCGCGTACCGGTTGATCGAAGAAGCGCGCCGGCGCGAACACGCTGAACAGCAGAAGGTTATCGAGCGATGCACGTGTCTGCTCATCCACCTGACCGGACAGAACCTTGTAATCGTAGGCGCGGCCGCGGCCGTCTACGAAGACCTGCAGCACGATCGGGTCATCCCGCCGTCCCACAGCCTCGTCTACCTGAAAGGAGGAATAGAGCAGGTGCGGCGCACTCGACCCAACGAGCGGCTGGTCCTGCGCCTCGACCGAATCCGGTGAGGTCATCGATCCCACAAGCATGCCAGCCGATCCGATCAACAAGAGGGCGCTCGCGAGACCTGCCCCAGCACGCAGCAGGAAGGGGCGAAAGCTGTTTTCCCAGCGCACTTGAAAGCGGCCGAGGCGTTCACGCGGCGTGCGACGACTCTCCTGCGAGATCGCGACGCGCAGCCGCAGGGCGAGGTCCGCCGGCGGCTTGGACGCGCCAAGACCAGCGACCATGGCCTGGCTTCTGCGCCAGGAAGCAAACTCACCAGAGCAAACCGCGCAGTCACGCAGGTGCTCCGTCAGGGCCAGCATGTCCTTACCCGGCACATCGCCATCGAGGTAGTGCGAAAACTGCCGCTGCACACGACTGCAGGTGCTCACTTGACCTCCCTCAGCCCGTGGAGCGTGGGCCGGTGTCCGTTCGATGAGCAGTCCGGGGAAGAAGCGTCACGTTTTCCCGAGGCTCGTACCAGCGGTGCCAGTCGTGCCTTCAGGTGGGCGCGGCCGCGCATCAAGCGGCTTTTGACCGTGCCCAGTTGTAAGTCCAGAATCTCGGCGATCTCTTCATAGCCGAAGCCTTCGATGTCGCGTAGCACAACAACAGTCTGAAACGGCTCCGGGATCTCGCGCACCGCAGCCTCTACCTGCTGGCGCATCTCGGCGTGTGCAGCCAGATCGAAGGGAGACTCGTGCTGATCGACCAGTGTGTCCTTGAGTTGGAACGGCTCACCGTCATTGGCGGAGAGCTCCTGCTCGATGGTAATCTCGCGCCGCTTGTGCCGGCACCACCACCGCCTCTGGTTGGAAGCCTCATGCAGGGCGATGCGGTAGATCCATGTGCGCAGGCTGGAGTCGCCATGAAAGCCGCCGATCCCGCGGTAGATCTTGATGAAGACGTCCTGCGTGATGTCGGCTGCTTCGGCAGGGTCAGGGATGGTGCGGGCGATCAGGGAATAGAGCGGCCCATGGTACTGGGCGATGAGAGAGGCAAAGGCCTCTTCGGACCCGGCCTGGAGCTCCGCGATGACGCGGGACTCGTCGGGCCGTGCCGCCGACTGCGCTCCGAATACGTTAGCGAGATTGCCCAACGCTGTCCCTGCCTGCATCCCCGTGCATCCCCATACAGTAGCAGGAAGCGGCGAGCCCGCGCCTCAGCGCCGGGCTCCCTCTGGCACGGTACTCGAGTCAGATAGATGCCGCCGGCGGCAGGGCGGGGCAGCGCTCACTCAGAATCCTGCCCAACCTGTTCCCTGTAGACACCCGGTGCAACAGATTTGTTCCAGCGGGACGAGTGTCTCTGCTGAGATTTCCCATTACGGTCTGCGACACGGCTTTACTGCTGCGGCGGCGCGGCGGCCCCGGCGTTGCCCTTATGCGAGCGGCGGGTCCGGCTCTTCGCTGGAGGACCATCGTCCACGACAGTCTTCGCGGCGGGGGCGGCTGCTGGGGTGCCCGAAGCCGCCATGCGCTGCAACTGGGCGACTTCGTTGTCCTGGCTCTGCGCTGCCGCCAATAGGGCGGTTCCCAGTTGCGTGCGGCTGGTTTCGAGCGAGGCGCGCTGATCCTCGAGCGTGCGAGCATCGGTGGTCCCGGCCAACTGTGCGGTCTCGGAGACGCGCAGCAGCACGTCGTAGAGGGCGTCCACATTGCGGTACACCGAGAACGCGGCGCCCACCTTGGCCGTGTTCGCCTGGGCCGCGCTGACCAGGCCCGGTAACGTGTTGGTCAGGTCCCGCTGCATGGATTGCACATCGGACTGTGCCGTATCACGAACATCACCCGGCGCCTTCCAGCGGCTTACCTTGATCGAATCAAGGGCGCGGGTGAGCCGATCGATCGCCACATTTGTCTGCTGGAGTGAATCGTTGAGCTGTGCGGTGGCCTGCTGGCGCGCCTGCGCCACGGAGGGGGCAGCCATTGGCGTTTGCGGAGCTTGCGCCAGGGCAGACACCCACACGATGGAGGCGCCGAATAGAACCAGGGCAGAACGGAACGTGCAGGAGGGCAAGAGAGCTCCGGGAAGTGTTTCGAGGTTTGACGAATTTATCTTACTCGTCGAGAATGAGATGAGTTTGGCTGTCCCCGAGTGGGCCTGTGGCGCAGCTGGGAGCGCGCTTCCATGGCATGGAAGAGGTCATCGGTTCGATCCCGATCAGGTCCACCAATCTTCCCCGGATAGATTCCACCCTACAAACGGTAGCGGCGACCGCGTGTTTTTCCGAGGCTGATCAGCGCGTCTAGCCCGCCTGGATCCAGAGTGGGACCTTCTTAGCGAAGCCGCAAAGCGTAATTCTTCCGAACATTCTGATTCAGGTATGTCGTGAGACCGCCTCCGGATGCCGCGAGTGCCTTCATCTGTTCGACATGGATCGCACCCGGTTCCGCGTAGGTGTACCGGTACGTCTTTCCCCCTTTGAACACCAGATCGATGTAATCCGCCCCAATGTCGTAGTGGGTGATGGCTGACGTCCCCGCAAGGTTCTTGTAAGCCTTCATCACGCGACCCAATCCGCGCCGTTCAGCGTGGCTGGTCCCGGCGAGCGCAGGGCGGACGCGATCAGTGCAGCGGCAAGGAACGCACCTGAGGTCACGCAGAGCGCAGCGGAGAGACCGCCGCCACCCTCCGAGATGCGGCCGATCAGAAACGGAGCTGCCGCGCTCACCACGCGCCCGATGTTGTACGCGAAGCCCAGTGCCGACCCACGCACGGCGGTAGGAAACAACTCACTGGCAATCACGGCGAAGCCGCTGAAGTACCCCGCGCCAAAAAA
>NZ_JBMGJV010000043.1:0-34106 GCF_051025295.1 Candidatus Dedyshia acidiphila
AAAAAAAGAGACAAAAAGGTCTTCGCAGCCACGGCAGGCCCTTCCCCGAACCACAATATGTAAGTGTTGTTGGTGTAGATATACAGTCGGGCGTGCGCGACTCGATGAAGAAAGAGTGAATCGTTCCTACAACCTTTGTTGCGAGGAGCCTCGACCAGCAACACGCCGCCACCGGCCTTGCACCGAGCACGAGGCGCTCGTCATCGGCCGCCGACCCCGTCGCGTCATCCTGCGAAGCGAAGGACGACGGTTCACTCTCGTCGAGTGAAAACTAGAAGCTCCGCAACAAGCAAAACACAGGTGACCCGCAGCACTCAGTCAGAGCGACCACCGGGAGCGACGCAGCAAAAGGCACGAAGTGCGCCCGCCCGTGCGACCAGCACCTAGTCGCCGAGCGAAAGTTTTTCCGCTCCATATCCATGGAAGCGTGAAGCTCCGCAACAAGCGAAACAAAGGTGACCCGCACACTCAGTCAGAGCGACCACCGGGAGCGACGCAGCAAAACGCACGCAAGTGCGCCCGCCCGTGCGGCCAGCACCTAGTCGCCGAGACGGAGTTGTATGCCGGCGCGCGCGCTTTGTGGCTGGCCCAGAGTCAGCGTCGGCGTGCGCCCCACTTCGATGCGCCGGTTCAACAGGTTCTCGCCTGCCGCAAACACCTCGTAGCGTCCGCGAAACGTATGCGAGGCAAACGCGTTGAAGCTGAAGAACGGTGCCAGCCGGAACCTGTTCGCATCGTCATCGAACTGCTGCCCGGTCCCACGCATCTCTACGCTTAGTAAGCCAGCGCGTGCGTTCGTCGCGCGCAGTTGCAGCGTGCCCGTCTGGTGCGGCACCTGCGGAATCCACCTGCCTGCCAGCGTAGGGTTCTGGTCGAAGCGTGTGATCGTCGCATTCGCGTACTGGTAGCCACCCACCGCCGTCAGCCAGCGCAACGGTTGCCACTCTCCATCCAGGCTCACACCCTTGCTGGCAATCTGTCCCAGGTTCGCGCGCTGCTTCGTGATCGCCGTCGGCGTCACGCGGATCGTCAGCGCCGTGATCGGTCGATTCACCTCGCTCCAGAAGTAGCTGGCGCGCACCGTGGCCGCGCCGTGCCGCGGCGTCAGCACCACGCCCGTCTCCCAGCCCGTCGCACGTTCCGACCGCAGCGCCGGATTATTCAGCGTCAGCTCCTGCCCCACCTGCCCATTGCGGTAGAGCTCGTTCTCCGTCGGCGAGCGGTACGCGCGAAAGCCCATGGCCGTCACCGCGACCGTGCTCGACAGCCGCCGCACCACGCCAAGCCGCGGATTCGCCACCGTCTCTGTCACATTCGGCAGCAAGCCCGCCGTCGGCGACGTGCGCACCGCGTCGAAGTTCGTGAAGTGATCGATCCGTCCGCCCGCGCTCAGCGTCCATGCGGCCGGCGTCCACAACACTTCGCCATACACCCCGGTCTGTCGCTGCCGTGCAGAGATCGCCGTCAGGCTCTGCGTCGTCGTCGCCAGCTCGCGATCCGCGCCGCGCACATCGCGCACGGCCGCGCCACCCAGCACCACCAGCCGCGGCCCCAGCGGCTGCGTCCACCGCGCCTCGCCGCCCAGCTGGTCGCTCGGCGTCTGCACAAACCGGGTCAGCGTCTCCCGCGTGCGTGTCGCATTTACCGATGAGAAGGTCTGCCGGAAATGCTCCGTGCTGCCAAACGCGCGCAGCAGTAGCGACCCGCCGTGCGCTCCCGTCGGCGTCCAGTCCGTGCCGCCCTCGTATCGCCACAGCCGCGTGCCATTCGCCGTCAGCGGTGTGCCATTCTGCCGGGCCTCGTTCAACACATTGCCCAGCAGGAACGCGCGCCCCGCGCTCCACCGGTAGTCGCCCACCACGCGCCCGTTCTCGGCGTGCAGGTTCGCGGAGATGTCCACTGGCCCGCGCTGCTCCGGCGCTACCAATCTGTAACCATCCGTGCGCACAATGCCGCCAGTCGCCAATCCCGACCAACGGCCCCGTGTCCCGCTCAGCAGCCCCGCCTCATCGAACGTGTGAAACGATCCCTCGCTCGACAGCAGCTCTGCCCGGTTCCGCCGCGCTGTCACCGGCGCTAGCTCGATCACGCCGCCGATCGCGCTCGACCCATACAGATCGCTCGCGCCGCCGCGCACCACCGTCACTCCGCCAAGCGCCAGCTCCGGCACCTCGTCCCAATACACCCACCCGCCAAACGGGTCGTTCAGCGGCATCTCGTTTTCAAGCAGCAGCGTTCGGCTCGCCGCCGTCGACCCCAGCCCGCGCAGCGACACGCCCTGCGCCGTCGGATTCGCCACCAGCGAGCTCGATCTCCGGAACAACTCAAACCCCGGCACCCGCCGCAGCCGGTCATCGAGCGTCACTGGCGCCGCCGTGCGCAACTCCTCGCTCGTCACCAGCCGCACGCTCGACGGGCTCGCGCTCTCTTCAAGCGGCATCCGGTACGCCGTCACCGACACCTGTTCCAGCGCGCTGTTCGCCCGCAGCACGATGTCGGCTGTCACACTCGTATCTGTCACGGTGACATCGCCGGGCGCAAACGATGGCGCCGCCACATGGATCACCGCTCCCGGCAGAACGCACGGCAGCACAAAGGCTCCGTCCGCCCCGCTCTCCGCGCGCGCTCCGGCCTCTGTCGTCACTACGGCGTGCGCAACCAGTGCGCCGCTCGCGTCGCGCACCATGCCCCGCACATCGGCTGTCCCGGGTGCGCACACCGCGGCGCCTGCGACGGTCGTCAGCGACAGGCAAGCGCTCAACGCCAACAGCCCCCGCACTCTGGGGAAACCACTCATTCCTGCATCATGGCACGCCACCGCAATACGATGCAGTCCGGCGCCTGACAACGTTCCCACCCTATGCAATCCAGCGTGCTTGTTATGGTCCTCAGCACAGGGAATCAGCAGCACAAAACGAAGCGACCACCGGGAGCGCCCTCACGACTCGCGCGTGAGTGCGCCCGCCCGTGCGGTCAGCACCTAAACGTGAAACAGCCGGTCCGCTCCAAACACCAGCCCCAGCGTCACTGCCGCAATCCCAATCTCGCCCAGCGTCCCCACCACCAGCGGCCGCCAGCCCTGCTTGCCCAACTCGCGCAGATTCGTCCTCAGCCCCACGCCCGCAAACGTCAGCAGAAACGCCCAGCGTGACAGGTTCGCCAGCGCGCCAAGCTGCGGCTTCGTGAACACCGCCACACTCGCCAGCACCGAGATCAGCAGAAATCCCAGGACGAACCGCGGAAACTTCTGCACCACAAACCGCACCTTGTTCGTGACCGTCTTCGCCTCGCCGCGCGACGCCCAGTACAGCGCGTAGCCCAGCACGACAAACCCGATCATCGCGTTGCGCGTCGTCTTCACCAGCACGGCAAACTTGCCCGCCACGTCCGAGTACAGCGCGCCCGCCGCCGTTGCCTCCGCCGTGTTGTCGATCGCCAGACCCGCCCACAACCCATACGCGTGATCGCTCAGGTGCAGCGAGTGCGCAATCAGCGGAAACGTGAACAGCGACAAGGCACCCAGCGCTAAAATCGCCGCAATCGCGGTCGACGACTCTTCCTCGTCCGCCTCGATCGCGCCCTGTGTCGCAATAATCGCCGACACACCGCACACCGCCGACCCCACCGCCAGCAGCGACGTCAGCTTCGGCTTCAGCCCGAACGCCCGCCCCAGCGCATGCATCGCCGCCAGTGCCAGCGTGATCTCCACCGCCACCAACAGCAGGCTGATCCCGCCCAGCCGCAGCAAATCTCCAATGAGGAACCGCGACCCGAGCAGCACGATCCCCACCTTCAGCCAGAAATCATACGTCGCCACGCCTGCGACGAATAACTTCGGCAGCCCCACCGTGTTCGATATCACCAGCCCGATCAGAATCGCCCACAGCACATACTCGATATTCGGCAGCGTCAGGTGGTGCGCCTTGCCATAGTGCGCAATCGACTGCTCCACCCACTTGCCCGCCAGCCCCACCGCTGCCAGCAGCAGCACTCCTGGCACCAGCCGCACCAGCCGCTGCCACAGCGGGCCGCCCTCATCCACGCGCGCCGCAGTCGGCGCCGGAAACTCCAAAGATGTCGTGCTCATCGCCGCCCCCTACCACTTCACTGCGTTCAACACGTGGAGCTTCACCAGCGCCGCTGCCACCAGCGCAGTCACCACAGCCCAGCTATCCAGCGACAGCCGCCACCACGGCGCTCGCGCGCTCGCGTCTTCACGTAACTTGCTCATGGCACATTCTCCGTTCGGCGCGGGGGCGCACCGATTTCACTTGCTGCGCGCCAGCCGCTCCAATCAGGAGCGCCGGCAGGGAAGCGAAGTCTGCGAAGAGGGAATGTCAGTAGAGACAGAAACGCCCCGTCCGAGACTTGGCTGCGGACGGGGCGTCAACTTCAGCGAGCTAGCGGTAACTTACACGCGCTCCCTGTGCGCCCGGCGCAGCCGGCCACAACAACAGCACGCGCAGCGGCACTCGGAGCTCAGGAGCAGGCTCAACATAGCCTGAAACTAAGCCAAGGCCGGCTAACTGTCAACTTTGCGGCCATTGTCTGAGTTGGTTTGGGTCAAAACTCTGGGCTGAACAGCAACCGCAATAGAGTGGTCCAGAACCCGTAGTGACGAAATTCGTACGCTAGCCCCGGGATCATCAACAGAAGAAGGATGACCTGAACCCAGCCGGGAAGCTTATTCAAAGCCTTTGCCATTAGACCCATGCTGGCGATGTTCGCAGGCAAAACGGGATAGCCACAACATAAGTTGGACAGTCAACCACTTCTGACGCAGGCTCAAGCTGCGTTACCCGTCCCCGCGCTCATTTGCAATCAGCATCGAACCGCGTATGAAAATGACGAAGCGACACCGGCTGCTGTTCGCGGCGGGCGTCCTTACTGCGGGTGCCGTGGTGAAGTCAGCCAACGCGCGACGTCAGCGGCAGAAGCTCCTCGATTCAGGCCAGCTCCGCAAGCTTCACACCGCTTGGTACGAAGTCGGCGGCCAGCGCATCTACGCGCGCATCGGCGCGCCGCAGAACACAACTCCCGACTCGCTCCCCATCGTGCTCGTCCACGGCCTCGGTGTCGCCAGCTCCTACTTCGTCCCTCTCGCAGAGCGGCTCGCACCGCACTTCCGCGTCTACGCGCCGGACCTGCCCGGCCACGGCCACTCCGCCACACCGCCGCGGCCGCTCGACATCGCAGGACTCACCCGCGCCCTGCTCGACTGGATGACCGTCGCCGGCCTCCCGCGCGCCATCCTGCTCGGCCACTCGCTCGGCGCGCAGCTCGCCGTCGAGGCCGCGCTCCTCGCTCCCGACCGCGTCGACCGCCTCGTCCTCATCGGCCTCACCCCCGACCCGGCGGCGCGCAGCACCCTCCGTCTGCTCGGGCGCTTCCTCATCGGCGGCCTCTACGAGCGGCCCTCGCTCATTCCTCTGCTCTTGAATGACTACCTGCGCATGGGCTGGCGCTACCTGCCGGAGTTCGACGCCATGCGCTCCGATCCCATCGAGCGCAAACTCCCGCTCGTCCCCATACCCTCCCTGCTCGTCCGCGGCCAGCACGACACCCTCTCCACGCAGCCGTGGTTCGACACCGCCGCTCGGCTGCTGCGCACGAAGAACACCCTCGTCATCCCCCGCTGGGGCCACGCCGTCCAATACGGCGACCCGGCTGACCTCGTCAACGCGCTCCTGCCCTATCTCACCGCAGAAAATCACGCCCATTCGCCAGCCAGCGCCTCCACATGAATCTCGGCAACTCCTGCCTCTCCCGCGATGAAGCGGCGAAAAGATGATGCAGCGCGCTCGTATCGGCGATCGCTCAACATGCGTCCCGCCGCCGATGCTCCACTGAGCCCTGCGCTCTGCTGCATCTGACAGAAAGCCATCCTGCCGGGCCGTAAACTCTCACACAAACGAAGTCCTTCAAAACTCTGTGTCTCTCGCTGCTGCCTTTCTGTTCATCGTCCTGTCACGAATCCAGCCGTCGTCCTCTACCCAGAAGAAGAAATCCGATAAGTGATCCACGAAGACCGAGCCCGATGACTTACCCACGAAGACCGATCCACGAAGACCAGTCCAAGAAGACGAATCCCGATGAGCGAATCCAGCGCCAGCGTGCTTAGCGAAGCAGTCACCCCGGACATCCGCGTCCAGAAACCACACTTCCTCGTCCTCGACGGGCTCCGTGGCGTGGCCGCTCTCGGCGTCGTCACCTTCCACTTCATGGAGATGGCGATCTTCAACTACACAAAGCTCTGGATCGGTCACGGCTTCCTGGCCGTCGACTTCTTCTTCTGCCTCTCCGGCTTCGTTATGGGCTATGCCTACGACGACCGCATGCGCACCCTCGGCATGGCTCAGTTTCTCAAGCTGCGACTCATCCGGTTGCATCCGCTCGTCGTCCTCGGCTCGCTGCTCGGCCTCATCGCCTTCTACGCCAACCCATTTGGTATCACGCCCGGTTACACTCCCGGCCGGGTCGCGCTCATCTTCCTGGCCTCCGTCCTGCTCATCCCCTACGGAGCCATGCAGCAGCGCGGTTACAACCTCTTCAGCCTCAATGCGCCCGCCTGGTCGCTCTTCTGGGAGTACGTCGCCAACATCGTCTTCGGCCTCGTGCTCTACCGCCTCCGGCGCAGCGTGCTCATCGTGGCCACCGTCGTCGCCGCTGTCACGCTGTGCTGGGTGGGCTATCACGCGGGCAACCTGGCCGGAGGTTGGAGCAGCCTCAACTTCCGCCACGGCGGCGCACGCGTCGCCTACTCGTTCCTCGCCGGACTGCTCATCTACCGCATGGGCTGGCGGCTCCGCACACCGCTCGGCTTCGGCAACCTCAGCCTGCTGCTTCTGCTCGCGTTCGTCATGCCGTATGCGCACGGCGGCTGGATGCGCGAAGCCGCCGTCGTCCTCGTCTACTTCCCGCTGCTCATCGCGCTCGGCGCAGGCGCCACCATCACGCCGCGCATCGAGCGGCTCTGCCGCTTCTCCGGCGACCTCTCCTACCCGCTCTACATGACCCACTACGCCGTCATCTGGATCTGGGGCGACTACGTCCTCAAGCATCAGCTCACAAGCCATGACCTCGCCGCCCCAGTCACCGCCGGCGTCCTCATCACGCTCGCCTTCGCCTGGCTCGTCCTCGAGTTCTACGACAAGCCCATGCGTGCCTGGCTACGCGCGAAACTCTGACAACCGGATCGTCCGCGCGTCGTGGCCATCGGTCATCCATGGCCACACACCGCCAGCATCATCGCGTTGCTCCGCTTCAGAAGACATCCCGCGCTTGCGTGATCACGCCGCAGGACAACGATTTGCCTCTCCCTTGGCTCTCACCCACAGGGGAGGGTCTTGATGCTCGATGCGCTGTCTGTACCGGCGCTGGTCCTTATCTTTCTGGCCGCCGCCGGCATTGTGTGGGCTGCTGGGGTGTGGCTCTCCAACGCCACAGACATCATCGCGAGTCGCTTTCACCTCGGCCAGGCCCTCGGCGGCATCATCATCCTCGCCATCGGCACCAACCTCCCGGAGATCGCTATCACCGCGAGCGCCGCGCTCCGTCATCACCTCGGCATCGCCATCGGCAATCTTCTCGGTGGCATCGCCATTCAAACCGTTGTGCTTGTCGCCCTCGACGCGGCAGGGAAGGGCAAGCGGCCCCTCACCTACAGGGCGGCCTCGCTCACCCTCGTTCTCGAAGCCGGCCTGGTCATCGTCGTCCTGGCGCTGGCCATCCTCGGCACGCGGCTGCCATCCACACTCGTCTTCTGGCGTGTCACTCCGCAGAGCCTCCTCATCCTTCTCGTCTGGCTCGCAGGTATCTGGATGCTCAAAGTCGCACCGAACCTCATGAGTTGGACCGTCAAGTCCACGGACGCGCAAACCAAACCCGCCGGCCACTCCCGGAAGAGCAAAGATCAGCACGCCCCCGGGAACGCCGCTGTCTTCGGCAAGCTTGCTGCTGCCTGTGTGGCGACGCTGCTCGCCGGCATCGCGCTCGAAGAGAGTGGCGACGCCCTCGCTGGTCATCTCGGTATGAGCGGTGTGCTCTTCGGGGCGACAGCCCTCGCCGCCTCCACCTCGATTCCGGAACTCGCAACCGGCATCACCTCGGTCCGCATGGGCGACGATCAGCTCGCGGTCTCGGACATCTTCGGCGGCAACGCCTTCCTGCCCGTGCTGTTCCTGCTCGCCAGTCTGCTCTCCGGACAATCCGTCCTGCCGCACGCGCAAAACACGGACGTCTATCTCGCCGCCGTCGGCATCGCCGTCACTGCCATCTACATCTTCGGCCTGGTTCTGCGACCCACAAAACGCTACGCCCGGATGGGCCTCGACTCATGGCTCGTCCTGCTCACCTACATCCTCGCCATGGCCGGCCTCGTCTTCGTCAAGAACAAGCCTTGACCCACACGACGCGCTCCCGATCTCCGGCATAGCGTTCAGCAAGACCAGCTATGAGTAACCCTGTAAGTCGGAAAGATGCCGCTCGCACTCCGCCACACCGTCGCTGATCCGCAGTGAGCCATACAGCACCCTCGCCTCGTCCCATAGCTCGATCGCTAAGTCGGTCTTCCCTTGCTCTTCCATCAGCAGCGCATAGGGTCGCACTGTATTCGCAAGGTCAAGAAGTCGCGTGTCGAGCCGGCCTCGGTAGAGTGCCAGCGCCTCTTCGTAGAGAGCCAGAGCCCGGGTGCCGTTGTGCTCTTCCTGGTAGATATCCGCGATGTGCCGAATGGCATGCGCATAGCTCAGGACGTCGCCCTGCCCGCGGGAAAGCCAGGCGGCCTCCGCATAGTGTTCGCGAGCCACAAAAAGCCGCCCCTCCTGACGCGCTTGGCGCCCGCGAGAGACGGCTTCCGTTAGTGCATTCATCGTGAGCAGAGCATACTCTGTCCCGCATACCCTGGCCCGGGAAGACCTGCACCCGGGCCAGTCACATCAGACCGCCGACTCAGTTCTGGAAGTACAGGTAGAACGTCTGCGCCGGCTGATAGGCATAGCTACTCCCAGACGTGCCCCCGCCCGTATCGAGGCCGCTCAACACATAAAACACATTGTTCAGCTCAGCCGCGCCGTAGAGTTCGCGAGCGCCGGGTAGCGCCGCGGTCGTCACCCACGTATTGGTGACTGGGTCCAGGTACTCCACGTCCGATGTGGCTGCCGTTCCAACCTGCCCGTTCATGTCCCCTCCAACAGCGAACACCCGGTTCCCAGCGGAGTAGGCCGAGAAGTACGCACGGCCCACCTTCATGGGCGGTCCGCTCGTCGCCGTCTCCGTCGCTGGGTCATACACATCCACCTGCGTGGAGGCAGAGTACACGACTGACCCATTGACAACTTGACTTCCGCCGCCGCCCAGCACATAGATCTTCCCGTTGGCCGCTACGCCGGTGCCATTGGCTGGGTGCGCGAGGCTATGGCCTGCCGAGCTCCATGCTGCCGTTGAGGGGTCGTAGATCTGAACGCTGGTACCTCTGAACACATAGATCCGGCCGTTGAATGGCACCGCAACGCAAAGGCCCAGTGAGGAACTCCGCGTGGTCATCGTAACGAGGTTCGTTGCAGGATCAAACGTCGTCATATCGTAACCGGCGAACACATACAAGATGCCCCCCACAACCGCGGAGCAGTCTCGCGTGGAATCGTAGGTCAGCGACGCACCCGTGGCGCTCCAATTCTGCGTGACGGGATCGTAGACGTCGACCTCGGTACTAAGGCGGCCGCCGAACGCGTAGATCTTCCCGTTGATCGCTGCTCCGCCCAGCGAATTGTGTGGCTTCGGCAAGGGGGTGATCGTGATACCGCCAGGTGTCGTTGAGATGGACCCCGCACCGCTGTAGCCCGCCGGTACAGTCGGCGTGCTGCCGAGGATCAGGGTGCCGGCCGGCAGCCCTCCGGACGTGGTCGTCTGGTTTGCCGTCGTCAGCTTCGACCCATCCGGAAACACCAGGCCGTTATTCGTGCCCGTGATCGTTACATTCCCGCCCACCGTCTGGCTCGTCGTGAACACGTTCCCCGCATCCACCAGCGCGGTGTTCGTCGGCACGATGCCCATGGGGCCAATCGGTCCCGGAGGCCCCACCGGCCCCTGCACTCCCGTCAGTCCAATCGGACCCTGCGATCCGGCCGGCCCTGCCACGCCAGCCGCCCCCGCCTGCGCCAGCAGCAGCCAGCTTGGGTTCTGGTCCGGCGTCGCCTGTCCCGCGGGTACTGCTGCCGTCGCCACAAAGCTCGAACCGTTGTAAGTCGCCACATCGTAGGTGCTGTACGCCTTCGCCGCGTCGAAGCTTCCCGTCACGTTGAAGCCCTGGCCATTGGTGCCGTTCGTCCCCGCCACACCCTGCGGCCCGATCGGTCCCGGCAATCCGGGCACACCTGGCGGCCCCGTCTGCCCAATCGGCCCCGGGAGCCCCGGTGCACCCTGCGCCCCCGTCTGTCCCACAGCCCCCGCCTGCGCGAACACCTGCCACGCACCGCTCAGATCCGGCGTCACCCCGCCCGCCGCGATCGCCCCCACCGTCACATAACTCGACCCGTTGTAACTCACCAGGTCATACGCGCTGTACGCCGTCCCTGGGTTGAACACGCCGCGGAACGTGAACCCCTGCCCGGCAGCACCCGTCGGTCCGGGCTGACCCGGCAGCCCTTGCGCGCCAGGCAACCCTTGCGCGCCAGGCAATCCAGGTGGCCCCTGCGCTCCCTGCGAACCCACCGGCCCCGCAGGCCCTTGATCCACCAGCGTCAACACCAGCTGCGGCGTATGACCCGTCACCGGGTTCTCTTTGCTGTCCACCCCGAATGACGCGCCCTTGCTCACCAGGGCAAACCCGTTGTTCGGCGTGCCGCTCTCCCACGCCTGCACGGCACTTGTCACATCCACGGAGACGAACTGCTGCAGCGACGTCTTCGCAATCGCCACACCCGCGCCGCCCGTCACCGAATTGCCCAGCCCCGGCGCCGTCGCATACGTCAGCGTCGACTCCTTCCACGCCCCCAGCACCGGCACCACGTCGAAGTTGCCCGCCGCGCCATACGCATCCACAAACAGCAGCAGCGTCGCCTTCTTTACCTGCGCATTTGCGGGAATTGCCGATAAGTCGAACTGCAGATACGCCGTGTTCTTGCCCAGCACGACCAGCGTATTGCCATCGCCGTAGTTCTGGTTCGGCGTCGTCGCGCTGGTGAACGCATCGGCCGTCGCCGGCAACTGCGCCAGCGCCGCCACCGGCAGCAGGGCAGTGGTGAATGAGAGAGCAGCGACACGAAGAGCGGGCGCGCGCAGAACGCGACGCAGGCAGAAACTAACCACGGGATTTCCTCCAGGGAGCACAACATCGCTCGAGCTGGAGCGGGGGGAACTGCAGGCCCGTGCGCGGATTGAAGCGGCCAGCCAAACGCTGAAAGTGCTGGTCGCCAGAGAGAACGTATAGAGGCCAGCCGCCACGAGTCCACCGAAATCGTACAAACCTCGCATGTTTCCCATCGGGAGTCACCCGCGTCACCACACAACGGTTTGCCCCGATGGGAACGTTCGCTCGCGCGCGTTAGCTACCATACCAACTCATCCCTATCTCGACAGGCGAGATACACCAGCCCTCGCGCGATTCTCGTGCAGACGACCACAGCACATCCTGAAGCGCCCCTTGCTCACCGCTCGCCTGGCTAACTTCTCGACTAAGTGCCGAGTTATCGACAAATGTCGAAAGCTGCCAACCAGCGCCGCACATCCGTTAGCAGTTCGCCAGCCCCGTTTCGCGGACCCCGCCGAGCATCCAACTATCAGTCCCGCCGCTCGCCGAAGCCGCACAGGAGCCATATGCCCGATCTCCGCAGCCCCGTCACTGACCAAGACCACATCCAGGGCGACCCCCACGCCCCGCTCACGCTCGTCGAGTACGGCGACTTCCAATGCCCGCACTGCCGCATCGCTCACGAGATCGTTAAACAGCTCACCACCCACTTCGGGCCGCGCCTCCGCTTCGTCTATCGAAACTTCCCGCTGCTCGATATCCATCCCATGGCCGAGCCCGCCGCCGAAGCCGCGGAGTTCGCCGCCGCCAGTGACCCCGCCGCCTACTGGCCCATGCACGACGCCATCTTCGCGCACCAGTCCCGCCTCAGCCCGCGGCTCCTCGCCGCCGAAGCCGGCAAACTCGGCCTCGATCCATCCGAAGCTACCGCCGCCATCGAAGAACAGCGCTACGCCCCGCGCATCCAGCACGACCTCGACACCGGCGAACAAGCCGGCGTCCACGGCACCCCCACCTTCTTCATTAACGGCAAGCACTACCAGGGCCCCTGGGCCTACGAAGAACTAGCGCAAGCCCTCGACGCCGCCTGACCCTACCCGCGGTTAGTGAGTTAGTGGGCTTCCACCTGCGGGTGCCCCCTCCTACTGAAGCTAGGGTGGGACGAAATCAGGAGAAGCCGCACCCGGCACCGCGAGCCCACGCTCACCATCCGCTCGTCATCCTGAGCGCAGCGAAGGATCTGCACCTGGCCGCGCGTAACTTCACTTACAAGAAGACGACATCTCGCCACTAATCCTCTTCGAGCATTTTGGATCGCCGCATCTCACGCGTCGTCTCCATGTATTGTTCCCACCTTGTCTTGAGGGCTGGCAAGCTGGTGCCGTGTGACTGATTGAGAAATTCGGCCTCCACGATCCGGTCTGTCCGGAAGTGCCGGAAGTCGTTCCGCAGCTCACACCAGGCAGCAAGCAGGCGAACAGCTTCTGCATAGCCGACGAGAATGGGCCACACGACCCGTTCCGTGTCGTGTCCGCTCTCGTCCCGGTAACGGATCCGCAGCTTTCGTCCGGCACGAATCCAGGAACGGGTCTTCGCAAGATCAAGCCCGTCCCTGATCGTGAAGTGATTCTCTGGCGCGCCTAAGGATGGTTCAGTGATGAAGGTACGTAACCCGTGAGGGACCGCCATCGTGATCTTCGAGAGCAGGTCGCGTGCAGCATTGGCCAGAGCAGGGTCACCACGTTCCGAAACCCATTGTGCGCCGAGAACTGCTGCCTCCAACTCTTCCGGGGTAAGCATCAGCGGCGGCATATCGTACTGCCGATTCAGAACATACCCGACACCGGCCTCACCACGAATGGGAACGCCCTGCTTTAGCAGATCAGCGACATCCCGGTAGACGGAGCGCGCTGAGACGTCCAGTTCCTTTGCCAATGCTTCTGCGGTCACAGGACGACGAGTGCGTCGCAGGATCTGGATCACTCGAAAGAGTCGGTCTGCGCGGCGCATGTAAAACCATGCTGACACAACGCTGTCAGCAGGCTCGCTTTACCTTCGTCCTGGTGCTGGAAACGTCCAGCCAAGGGGGACCATGAATCTCGTTTCGATCCGTATCATCACCATCGATGTAGAACGGCTGGTTCGCTTTTACGAAGCCATCAGCGGTGCGACGGCGACCCGGTACACGCCAGACTTTGCGGAACTTGTCACACCCGAAGGCACACTTGCGATTGGCAGCATACGGACTCTGCGTGCGTTTGGCGCGAAAGCGGAACTGCAGCCCGAGACAAACCGCAGCATCATCATCGAATTCCTCGTCAACGATGTGGATGCAGACTTCGCGCGTTTGCGGGATCAGGTCCCTGCATTCATCCAGGAACCGACGACCATGCCCTGGGGGAACCGTTCCATGCTGTTCCGAGACCCTGACGGCAATCTCGTCAACCTCTTTACCCCCGTAACTCCAGAGGCAATCAAGAAGTTCGCAAACTAGGCATGCGCCGAAGATCTGCAGTTCGCGGCGCGTAGCTTCACTTACGAGAAGCCGATGTCGCGAGCTACACTTTGAGCATGACGGCTCAGTTGGTCCTGCAGTTCAAGCCAGCCAACGATCTGGATAGCTTCAACCGACTAGTCCGATTTGAGGAAGCACTTGTCGTGACACTCGCCGGGACCGCTCAGGTGGACGGCCACGACTTCGGATCAGGTGAAATGAACATCTTCATCCTCACCGAAGATCCCATCTCCACCTTCGACCTCATACGGCGAAGTGACGAATCCATTCGGCCTCGCCAAGAGATGCGAGCAGCTTACCGCGATTCGGATTCGGAAGAGTATGTGTGCCTATGGCCACCCGACATAAGGTCCTTTAAGTTAGCGTGATCGAGCGTCAAGTATGCGGGCCCCCATCCTACCGAAGGTAGGTTGGGGAGAAATCAGGAGAAGCCCACCCTAGCGTTCGATAGGATGGGCACCCGCCTCCAACGGTTGTGCTCCTGAGCGCTGCGAAGAATTCCTTCGCCGTCGGTGTCAATCGGGAGGCGTAGAATCCTTCCGTGAACCTGCTGGAGATCCTTTTCATGATATGTGCGATTTACGGATCGACCCAGGTGTTCTACGTCGTCCGAACCCGTGCACTGCGTGCCCTCGCAGCTCGTTGGAGCTTTCGATACATAGGTCCCCCGCCACCTCGATGGTGGTGGCCCGTCACCCACCCAATAATCCGACCACCCGTTCCATCGTGGGCCTCTCACCTCACCCTGTCCGGAGAGAGAATTTCGCGCGTCTGGAATGTGATCGAGGGAACACGGGATGGCGTCGCGATAGTGATTTTCGACGTGATCCTGGGACGTTCTCGAAATAGTCACCCATGCACCCTCATTGCATGCCAAACAGAGCAGGACTCCTTTGCCTTGGTGGCTTCTGTTGATCGTGTGTTGGCGAAGGATGGTTGGAGAGTCCTTCATGGAGTCTGGTTTCTCTGGTTTTCCTGGACCATGCGTGTAAGCCGCATTGAGGAGCACCTCCGCAATCTGCGGCTGTGACGCGGTGTCGTCCTCTTGATTCTGATTGGTCCGTTACGCCGCTTCCCGACAGTCGGTGCAACAGCGACCACCGGGAGCGCCCGCACGCAAGTGCGCCCGCCCGTGCGGCAAGCACCCTGGTTCTCCACACCATCCACCACCCCACCCCCTTTCCCACAGCGACACCCCGCCCCACCCCCCTCGTACCCTGAAACCAGCGAACCCCGGGCCGACGCACCGCCCCGACCCGCCGGCTCGCCAGCACCTCCCCGACCCCGCGCCAAACCCCGCGTTTGCCGTTCTCCACAGCCGTTTTCCCGGGCTTTCCGAATCCGATACCCCATCTGCACCGGCTATACTAGATGTTGTGGTTCTTTCTTGACTTGGGTCGATAAGCAGCGGTACTTTGCGATCTGCGGCAGGCACCTCGGCCCGGCTTCTCCGACCGCCCAGCCCCTCCGCAAACAATCCGTATCCGCGACCGAAACCACGCCGCTTGCCCAGCCCGCCCCGCCCAGTCTCCCCCGTTGCAGACGAGGCCCGCAGGCAACAGCGTTCACTGACCACCTGTCCCACCCGCTAGGAGGCACGCACCATGGCCGAAACCACCCAGGCATCCTCACCCGCCAAGACCACCACCACCGCAGCCAGGACCACCCCTGGCCTCCGCTTCACGCGCCGCTTCACCCGCGCCGGCGTCTCGCCCTACGACGAGATCCAGTGGGAGCGCCGCACCGCCGCCATCAATGACATGAGCGGCAAGGTGATCTTTGAGCAGAAGGATGTCGAGGTGCCCGTCGACTGGTCCATGACCGCGACCAACATCGTCGCCTCCAAGTACCTTCATGGCCAGGTCGGCACCCCGGAGCGGGAAACCGGCGTCCGCCAGCTCGTCGGCCGCGTCGCGGACACGGTCACCACCTGGGGCCTCAACGGCAACTACTTTGCCACCCCGGAAGACGCCGCCGCCTTCGGCGACGACCTCACCCACCTGCTCCTGCAGCAGAAGGTCGCCTTCAACTCGCCCGTCTGGTTCAACGTCGGCTGCGACAAGCTCGAGCCCAACTCCGACGCGCAGAACTGGCACTGGGATCCGAAGACCCGCGAGGTCCGCTTCTCGAAGACCGGCTATCGCAACCCGCAGTGCTCCGCCTGCTTCATCAACTCCGTCGATGACTCGCTCGACTCGATCCTCACCCTCGCCAAGACCGAGGGCATGCTCTTCAAGTGGGGCTCCGGCACCGGCACCAACCTGTCGCCCATCCGCGGCTCGTCGGAACTGCTCTCCGGCGGCGGCACCGCCTCCGGCCCGCTCAGCTTCATGCGCGGCTTCGATGCCTTCGCCGGCGTCATCAAGTCCGGCGGCAAGACCCGCCGCGCCGCCAAGATGGTCATCCTCAACGTCGACCACCCGGACATCGTCGACTTCGTCGAGTGCAAGGCCAAGGAGGAAGCCAAGGCCCACACCCTCGTCGCTGCCGGCTACGACGGCTCCGGCCCCGACTCCGAGGCCTACTCCTCCATCTTCTTCCAGAACGCCAACAACTCCGTCCGCGTCAACGACGAGTTCATGCAGGCCTGGGACGAAGACCGCGAGTTCACCACCCGCACCGTTAAGGACGGCGCGCCGGTCAAGACCTACAAGGCCCGCGACCTCATGCACAAGATCGCCGAAGCCACCTGGCAGTGCGGCGACCCCGGCATGCAGTACGACACCACCATCAATCGCTGGCACACCTCGAAGAACAGCGGCCGCATCAACGCGTCCAACCCCTGCTCGGAGTACATGTTCCTCGACAACTCCGCCTGCAACCTCGCCAGCTTCAACCTGATGAAGTTCGTCACTCCCGCGGGCACGTTTGACATCGAGGCCTATCGCAACGCCATCGACATCGTCCTCACCGCGATGGAGATCCTCGTCGACTCCGCCGGCTACCCGACCGAGCTCATCTCCCGCAACTCGCATGACTACCGCCCGCTCGGCCTCGGCTACGCCAACCTCGGCGCCCTGCTCATGAACTTCGGCCTGCCTTACGACTCGGACGCCGGCCGCGACTTCGCCGCCACCCTGACCTCGATCCTCTGCGGCCAGGCCTACCTCCAGTCCGCGAAGATCGCCGAAGTCTGCCCGCCCCTCGCCGCCGCCACCCCGCTCAACCAGGGCTCCGAGTCCAAGGGCGGCGCCTGCCCCGGCTTCTACTCCAACCGCGAGCCCTTCCTCGACGTCATCCGCATGCACCGCGCCGAGGTCAACCACATCGGCAAGTCCAAGCTCTCCGCCGAGCCCTTCATCACCCCCCTGCTCGACGCCCTCATCGCCGCCTCGAAGGACTGCTGGGACGCCGCCCTCGCCCAAGGCGAGAAGCACGGCTACCGCAACTCCCAGGTCACCGTCCTCGCCCCCACCGGGACTATCGGCTTCATGATGGACTGCGACACCACCGGCATCGAGCCCGACCTCGCCCTCGTCAAGTACAAGAAGCTCGTCGGCGGCGGCATGATCAAGATCGTCAACAACACCGTCCCCGGCGCCCTCTTCAAGCTCGGCTATGCCGACGCCGAGGTCCAGGCCATCGTCTCCTACATCGACGCCACCGGCACCATCGAGGGCGCGCCCCACATCCGCCCCGAGCACCTCGCCGTCTTCGACTGCTCCTTCAAGCCAGCCAAGGGCACCCGCTCCATCCACTACCTCGGCCACCTCAAGATGATGGCCGCCACCCAGCCCTTCCTCTCCGGCGCCATCTCGAAGACCGTCAACCTCCCCCACGAGTGCACCGTCGAGGACATCGCCGAAACCTACGTCGAAGCCTGGCGCCTCGGCGTCAAGGCCGTCGCCATCTACCGCGACGGATCCAAGGGCGTCCAGGTCCTCAACACCTCCGCCGAGGACAAGAAGAAGGCCCCAGTCGGCGCCGCCAGCGGTGTGAGCAGTCCAGACCCGGCCCTCGCCGCCGCCGCCGACCGCGTCCTCACCTCCCTCGCCGCCGGCATCGACACCCGCTCCCCCGAGTTCGCCGCCGACCTCAAGACCCTCGAAGCCTCACTCACCCACAAGGTCTCCGACCGACTCGAGGTCTCCGCCAAGTCCATCGCCGCCGCCGCCCAGGCCACGCTCGCCCACATGGAAGCCGCCATCCTCAACGCCGCCGCGAAGCCCACGGATCCCCTGATCCCTGGTCCCGCGGCCGATGACTCGCGCTCCGATGCCACCCGGCCGCCCCGCGCCATCCGCCATCGCCTCCCCGAAGAACGTGCCTCCCTCACGCACAAATTCTCCCTCGCCGGCCACGAAGGCTACATCACCGTCGGCCTCTACCCCTCCGGCGAACCCGGCGAAATCTTCATCCGCATGGCCAAGGAAGGCTCCACCGTCTCCGGACTCATGGACTCCTTCGCCACCGCCATCTCCCTCGCCCTCCAGCACGGCGTCCCCCTCAAGGTCCTCGTCGAAAAATTCGCCCACACCCGCTTTGAACCCTCCGGCTGGACCGGCAACGAGCAGATCGGCTACGCGAAGAGCATCATGGACTACATCTTCCGCTGGCTCCAGCTCCGCTTCCTCTCCGGACAGCAGCTCTCCCTCTTCCAGGGCATGACCGGCATCGCCCCCGCCGCCGCCATCCCCGTCGAAGGCATCCTCGGCGACCTCACCGCCGCCACCACCCCCGCCCCCACGGGTGCCCCATCCTACGCAGAGCGTCGGGTGAGCCCGGACACCCCGCAGGCCAACCCCGCCAACCACGTCTCCGAGGCCATGAAAACCCTCTACGACATGGGCGACGCCCCCTCCTGCCACACCTGCGGCGCCATCATGGTTCGTAACGGCTCGTGTTACCGTTGCATGAGTTGCGGCAGCACGAGCGGCTGCAGCTAAGCGACTTGTAAGGCGAGGTCAGAGCTAGTATTGGTTGCCCCGGCTACAGCTGGGGCAACACTTTCTCGACGGGACATCCATGCCGAATACGCTCTCCGCTTTTGTCGCCTACGCGTCCGAACTACCCGGGCATGGCGACGCCATCGAAGCTGCGATAAGAAATCTCAACCAAGACTCGCGGTTCGATATTCGTAGTTGGAGAAGCCTGCCCATTCAGGGGCGGCTGATTATCGACGAGGTTTGTAAAGCTATCTCTGAAAGAGACGTTTTCATACCAGACCTTACAATTCTGAACCAAAACGTGCTTTTCGAGTACGGCTACGCCATCGCCAAACGGCGCAAGATTTGGCCCCTCTACAATCCTAAGGTAAAGACTGCGTCGAGCGACTCGGAACTATTTGGGATTCTCAATACTACGGGCCACACGCGCTATCTGAACAACGAAGATATCGAAGCTGGCTGCAAGGACTTGCCCGGTCACCCTGACCGCGAACCGCTCCTCGACAGCTTCATGAAGTCAGTCGTGACACATGTGGAGAAGCCTCAGCTTCTTTACATTAAGCCGGACGTATCTACCCAAGCAGTTAGCGATCTGACCCGGCGCATAATGGCTGGGCCCATACCTGCCCTAGTCGACGACCCCGAGGAAGTACGATCGCAGCCTCTCGCCTGGTACGTCCAGCAGGTAGCGCTATCCTTCGCCGTCGTCTGTCACTTCCTGTCGTCAACGGCTTTTAATGATGTTCAATTTAGCAACGCGAAAAATGCATTGGTCGCAGGGATAGCGTACGGCTTGGGGAAGCCGCTACTTATGCTCGCCCACGAGCCTTACCTGTCCCCACTCGACTACCGCGACATCCTCAAGACTCACGCCGATTCTGACCAAGCACTTGCTAGATACGACCAGTGGTTGCACCCCCTTATAGCCGACTTCAATCGAGCTGCACTAAAGTCCGCCTCAGTTCAGACATCCCCAACTCCGAGACACCATCTGCTCAATCTGTACATTGGAGACCCTGTAGCGGAATACGAGCAGAGAACACTTGTCGATTACTTCGTAGACACGGCTGCCTATGTAGAAACGCTTCGTTCCGATGTCTCCCTATTTCTCGGGAGGAAGGGTAGCGGGAAAACAGCGACGATGATTCGCATAGCCGAAGAGCTTCAGGCCGACGCTCGCAATCATGTTTGTGCAATTCGGCCGGCAGCCTACGAGTTGAACGGCTTGGTTGCCATTCTCGACGATCAGCTCTCTCTTTCAGATCAGGGCTACCTCGTTGAGAGCTTTTGGAAGTTCCTCATTTACACGGAATTGGCAAGAGGTCTGTACGAGAGGATAACCGCTAGGGGCGTCTACTACACCAAGAAGCAGGCAGAGGAAGATCTGATCGGATTTGTGGGCCGGAACTCACAAATCATTGCACCGGAGTTCTCTTCGCGTCTGGTCGCCGCAGTCAACGGTCTTCTTAGCCTTTCATCTGTGCCTGCGTCTGGTAAAAAAACACGAATCAGCGAGGCGCTTCACACTGAAATGCTCGCGCATCTCAACGCAGTGATAGGTCCCTGCTTCAAAGACTGTCCGACGGTAGCAGTACTGATCGACAATCTAGATAAAACGTGGACTGCGAACTCCAATCTGGCGTTGGCTGGGCAATTGCTATTGGGGCTTCTCGGCGCTGCTTCGAAGATTTCAGATGAATTCAGGAGAACATCGTCTCGGATGCGTGCCGTCGAATCGAAGATTGTGGTCTTTCTTCGAAGCGACATTCACGACGCAATCTCGAAGGCGGCTCCTGAGCGCGACAAGCTTCCGATCAGGAAAGTGAATTGGGAAGACCGAGAACTACTCGTGCGGGTCATTGAAGAGCGTTTTATTTATGCCTCGAGCAAGCGAAAGCTGAGCCCCGAGGAGATATGGAGCACATTCTTCACCCCCGAGGTTCAGGGGATGTCCTCGCGGGATTTCATACTGCAGTCGGTCTTCCCCAGACCAAGAGACCTCATTTACCTCGTCAAGGCCAGCCTTCAGCATGCTATCAATAGGGCTCACCCGATCATTGAGGCCTCGGATATTCTCTCCGCGGTCAAGGAGTACTCAGGCTTTGCATGTAATTCTCTGATTGTCGAGATGGTGCCGCATCTTGCACGGTTTGAGGACGTCCTAAATGGGATGATTGGGATGCCCTTCATCATGACTGATTTCGAATTGCTGCAGATACTGGACTTTGAGGGAATAGAGTGCGATTTCGGAGCACTTACCACGATGCTCTGCGAGCTGGCCTTCTTCGGGATTGAAGTCGCGGAAAATGAGTTTAGCTATATCTACGATCAGGCGGACTCGACCCGCATACTGGGCCGTTCTCGCGCGTTTCGCTCTACGGGTCGTGACACAAGGTTCTCCATTCATCCTGTTTATAGGACGTTCCTGGATTCCATCCCTGCTCGATGAGGGTGCTCTAACCGCGTGTGGCCCACGTCGACAGCACCGGCACCGTCCGCCGCTAGTCCCCTCACCGAGGATGCGGCGTTCCGTGACTCTGTCCTTCCCAAATCAGCACCACCCCCAAACAAACTTGGCAGACCCACCCCACCCAACCTGCTAGCCTAGAAATAGAAGCACCGGAACCACACACAAGCCACCCTAGCGGTGGCTTTTTTGCGTTCCGGGCCAACAACACACAACCGGCCAGCCCGCGGCGTCGCCGCGCGCCGGCCGCGCCAACCGCCCCACCGGCTGACCGTAACTGCAGCTGGCACATATCTTTAGCCGTAAGTCCAATGGAAGACCACACTTGAGCCACCACGCAGCCTGCATCTTCTACATTCGAGGAGCTTTCCTCCGCACCCTCCCGCACCGCAGGTGGGGGGAGGTGCTCCCCGACCGCAGGCCGCCCGGTGCGCCCGCTCCACCCACCCTCACCCGCGACGAGGCCACCCGTCGCCGCATCCGTATGGAGCTTGCATGTATCTCGAATGCCGACACATTCATCCGAGTGGTGAGAGCTGTCACGCAGCCGCCCTCAAAACCGCCGAGTTCTGCTACTACCACGAACGCTTCCACGAACGGCAGCGCCACCTCCGCAGCCAGCGCCGCAACCGCGACGCCGCCTCCGGCCGCTTCCTCCAGACCCCTGCACGTGGCGCTGATCGAGCACTGGACCGGAAAGCCCTGCCCGCGCCCCAAGGCTCGGCGCAAGCCACGCCGCACGACACAGCCGCGGCGACCTATGACTACGGTGTCCTGCCCGTCGGCCCGCCCAGCACAAGCCAGCCCAGCGGCCCCACCGATCTCCCCCTCGAGCTCACCAACGTCGAGGACGCCGCCTCCGTCCAGCTCGCCCTCATGGACGTCCTCCAGGCACTCGCCCGCCAGGAGCTCGACCCCAAGCGCGCCGGCCTCCTCCTCTACGGACTCCAGGTCGCCTCAGGCAACTGCCGCAACCTCCGCCTCCACAAAACCAGCGTCCGCGAGCTCTCCTACTCCAACGATGGCGTCCCCCTCGCTCCCGAGGAATACGGCCTCGACATCGAGGACTACAACGCCATGTCGGACGACGAGACCCTGGACCCCGAATACGACGGCGACGACGACGACACGGAGGACGAGCTCACGTAGACCCCGGGCCGGGACGATGAAACGTGCGTTTCGCGTATAGTCCCCGATGAGGTTAAGTCATCATGTTCATCAAAGCTCTATCCTGCCTGTGCCTTGCCCTGCCGATCGCGGCATACGCACAGAACCCCGTCACCGTCGACAGCCCCTACCAGCTCAACTACGCCACACAGCTGGACCGCGGCGCGGCCATTCTCCACATCGCGAATGACAACGCCAATAATCGCGACCTCTGCGTGACAGTGGTGGTCTACGCACCGAACCAGCAGCCCGCCGCCTGCTCCAGCTACCTCGTCGGTGCCAACGGTCTGGTCTCCGTTCCGCTCTCGCTGCAGGCAGGCGGCCTGCTCGCGAACGTCAGCAACCCCGCGGCCCAGACCTCGTTGACCGCCACCAAGTCAGCCGTCATCGACCTCATCAGCACGGTCGCTCCCACGGGCGCCGTCTCGTGCCTGAACGTTAAAACCAGCAGCAGCATCCTCGCCGTCGGCGCGCTGGCGTGGATCGAACGCGCTCCCGCTGTCAACGCCCCCATCGCGCCCCCGTCGAGCACGGCCTTCAGTCCCGCAACCCTCAGCGCCGCACAATATAACCGCCTCGCGAACGACTGCACTGCACTGACCGGCCAGTAGCTCACCCCGTTCCAGAACACCCCCGCCAACCATCCGCACGCGCGAAAACGGCCGCGCATCGCGCGGCCGTTCACATCTCATCCCCTATGCAGCCCCGGGTTGTCGACCTATCGCTCTCCCACCAGTTCGCCTCGCTTTTCCTGCTGGCCCTCGCCATCGCCTGCATCGCCTGGACCGTCACCCACGAAGAGGTCTTCCGCGAGCCGCGTGAATTCTGCAAGGACCGCAGCCAGAACTGCCGCAGGCTCTACCAGCGCAAGTTCTTCTACCTCTTCACGTGTGAGTACTGCTTCAGCCACTACGTGACCGCGCTCATCCTCATCCTCACGCGCTTCCAGATGCTCTATCAGGGCTGGCGCGGCTACATCCTCGCGGAGTTCGCCCTCGTCTGGGTGGCCAATGTCTATATGAGCGGCTTCAACCGCCTCCGCCTCGAGATCAAGCACGAGAACCTCGAGATCAAGCACACCGACCTGACCGTCGCCGAGAAAGCCAGCGAGCGCGCCCGCGCCAGCTAGAGCGCGATCTCCCGCATCGACCGCAACACCTCGACCGCCGCCCGGTACCGCCGGCACAACTCCTCCGCCTCCGGCAGCGCCTTCTGCACCGCCGCAAAGGTCTCGAAATCCCCATTGGCCGACGCCACATGCAGCCGCGTCGTCAACTCGCTATGCCGGGTCACTGCCTCCGAGTACCGCGTCGCCATCCGGTCCAGCAGTACCAGATCCTCATCGGAGTAATCCGCCAGCGGTCGCCTGGTGGTCATCCCTGTAGTCCTCCCCCAATTCCTTCGCCATACTTTGTTGCAGGAAGAAAACGCAGGGTTTCCAGGAAAGGAAACCCGCGTTTCATCTGCTCAAGAAGTCACGGTCAGCGCCGCAACCTCCCTTTACTTGCCTGGGAGCTTTCGGGGGATTCTAACTCCGGCAAGCCTGCTCTGCGAAGCCACACAAAGTCATATCTGCGACGCGTGCACCTCGAGCGCCCGCTCCGTCGTCGTCACATGCCGCTCCTGCATCGCCGCGCGCACGCAGTCCTCGAGGATGTCCAGCGCCACCTCCGCCTCCCGCTCATGCACCACCAGCGGCGGTGCCAGCCGGATCGACGTCTCCCCGCACCCCAGGATCAGCAGGCCCCGCTCGAACGCCAGGTCCACGATCCGGTCGCGCAGCGCCGGTGCCACCGCACGCGTCGCCTGGTCCTCCACGATCTCGATACCGATCATCAGCCCACGCCCGCGCACATCGCCCACGATCGCGTGCTGCCCCGGCCACGTGCGCAGCCGCATCAGCATCTGCTCCCCCACCCGTGCGGCATTGGCGATGCCCTCGCGCTCCAGCACATCCATGGTGGCCAGTGCCGCCGCGATCGCCACCGGGTTGCCGCCGAACGTCGACGCATGCGACCCCGGCTTCCAGTCCATGATCTCCGCCCGGCTCATGCAGACCCCCAGCGGCATACCCGACGCGATCCCCTTGGCCATGCACACCATGTCCGGCTCTACCCCGGTGTGCTCGATCGCCCACCACTTGCCCGTACGCCCGGCACCCGACTGCACCTCGTCCGCCACCAGCAGGATCCCGTGCCGGTCACAGATCCGCCGCAGCTCCCGCATGAACACGGTGGGTGCCACCACATATCCGCCCTCGCCCTGAATCGGCTCCACGAAGATGGCCGCGACCTCCTCCGGTGGCACGGTGGTCTTGAACAGCTTCTCCTCGATGTACCGCGCACACCCCAGCGCGAACGCCTCCTCCGCCTGCGGCCCACCCGAGCAGCCCCGGTAGGCGTACGGATAGCGCACGTGCGTCACCCCCGGCATCATCGGTGCGAAGCGCCGCTTCTGCTGCGGCTTCGACGCCGTCAGTGACAGCGCACCCATCGTCCGGCCGTGGAAGGCGCCGAAGAAGGCGATGATGTGCTGCCGGCCGGTGTGATAGCGCGCCAGCTTCAGCGCACACTCCACCGCCTCCGCCCCCGAGTTGCCGTAGTAGAAGCGGTGCGGCCCCTTCATGGGCGCCACTGCGGAGAGCCGCTCAGCCAGCTTCACCATGCCGGGGTAGTAGAAGTCCGTGCCTGACATGTGGATCAGTTCCGCCGCCTGGTCCTGGATAGCCTTCACCACCTCCGGGTGGCAGTGTCCGGTCGAGGTGACCGCAATCCCCGCCGCGAAGTCGAGGAACTCGTTGCCGTCGACATCCTCAACGCGCAAGCCGCGTCCGCGGCGCGCCACCATTGGATAGCTGCGCGTGTAGGACGGGGACATCCAGCGATCATCCGACTCGACCACAGCGCGGGCCTTGGGGCCGGGCAGCGGGCCGTTGATCTTTGGTGCAAACGCGGCGCGATCAGCCGGCGAGCTACCGTTAGTGTGAGCAGAGTTCTGGGCAAGACCATGAGTGGACATGGGTCGGCTCCTCCTTCATTTCGGTGTGCAGAGGGGTAGGGAAGGCTCACGCGCGGAGAATGGGCGCGTGTGCAGGACAGCTGTGTGCGGCTGGCCTGCTAGTCGCCGGCGAAGAGGCGCGGCCGCGTGGACGAGGGCAGCAGCACCGGAGACGTGGTCTCACGAAGGTGCCGGTCCAACAAAGCGGGTTGAAGTGCCTTCTGCCGCATGCGCTTGCCTTGTGCTCGGAGCATAGCACAGCACTGCAAGCACAGGCAGAGCGGCGCTGCGCCTAGGATATTTACTCGCCGCCATCTGTTACATGCTCTGTAAGATAGCCGACAGACGAGCACAAACACTGCTTTCTATGCTGGAACTTTCTAGTGGGACAAAGACGGCATCCACTGGCTTTCGGCTCCCGTCCGAGAAGAGTGGCACGACGACTCGTCTCGATGGATGAACTGCTGCGGGGGCTACAGTGAACATGTTGTGGGAGGCCGTTCCGGAGTCGGAACGACGAAGGCTAACTCCGTTCGTCGAAACCGTCACGCTCGATCTAAAAGACGTCATGGTCGAGCCGGGCGAACCCATCCGCTACGTCTATTTTCCCGACGGTTGCGTCGCTTCCAGTGTCTACACCATGCGCGACGGATCGACCGTCGAGACCGCCATCACCGGCTTTGAAGGTGTCGTGGGGGTGCATGTCTGGCTCAAGCAAAGTGTTGCCGTCACTCGCACGTTCATCCAGGTCCCGGGTGAATGTCTGCGCATGCGCGCGGACGTTTTCTTGACCGAAGTCGTCGATGCCAAGTCGCCACTCAATGACATCATCGCGGAGTATGTCAGCGCTTATCTGTCGATCACGGCAATCACCTCAGCCTGCAATCGCATTCACCGGATCGAGGAGCGGCTGTGCCGCTGGCTCAAGATGGTGCACAACCGCGTGAGCGGCGATGCCTTTCCCGTGCGGCATGAGTTTCTGGCCTACATGCTGGGCGTGCATCGCCCAAGCGTGTCGATCGCGGCCGCTATGCTGCGACGCGCGGGACTGATCCGCTACGAGTACGGACGCCTGACAGTGCTCGACAGCAAGGCACTCGAGAGTGGCGCGTGTGAGTGCTACTCCGCAATGGAGATGGAGTTCGAGCGGCGCTTCGGCCAGCGACTGCGCAAGTAGACCGGCTTACTTTCGCTTCCACCGCACGCCGTCTTTGCTGTCCTCGATCACGATCCCTTTCGCCGACAACTCATTCCGGATCGCGTCCGCCCGGGCAAAGTTCTTCGCCCGCTTGGCCTCTGTTCGCTGCGCTACGAGAGCATCGATAGCGCTGTCCGTCAGATCCAGATTGGCCTGTAATTGCGCGGTCGCCTCGGTCTTCCTGCCTTCACGGTCTGCCCACGCAAGGGCCTCTCGCGCAATTTCCGTATCGCGGTCGTCAAGCACGTTGAAGATCTGGTCGAAGCGGGCCAGCAGCTCGAGCACCGCCGGAACATTCTCGGCTTTGAACTCCCCGTGATCGGCCGCAGTGTTCACGTGCCGCACCAGTTCGAAGACAGCGGCTCGCGCCTCTGCCGTGTTCAGATCGTTGGCCAGCGCCGCAGTGAACGAATGGAGTGCAGTCGAAGTGAGCGCGACAATCTCGGCATTGCTCCCCGCAGGCCACGATCCGCTCACGATGCGTTCGCGGAAGGTGCGCAGTCGATCAACCGCCGATGTCGATTCCGCCAGGCCGTCGAAGGTGAAGTTAAGCTGGTGTCGGTACGGAACCGAGAGCAGCAGGAACCGAATCGCCGAGGCCTTGTAGCCGCGCAGCAGCAGATCGCGGACGGTGAAGAAGTTCCCCTCGGACTTCGACATTTTCCGGCCCTCAACCAGCAGGAACCGTACATGCATCCAGTGCCGCGCAAATGGCTTGCCTGTGGCGCCTTCGGACTGGGCTATTTCGTTCTCGTGGTGCGGAAACATTAGGTCTTCGCCGCCTGCGTGAAGGTCGAGTGTCTGCCCCAGGTACTTCATCGCCATCGCAGAGCACTCAATGTGCCAGCCGGGACGTCCGTGACCGAGCGCGGTGTCCCACGCCTGTTCGCCGGGCTTGGCCGCCTTCCACATCGCGAAATCGCTGGCCGAGTCCTTCTCATACTCGTCCACATCCACACGCGCACCCGCCGTATTGCCGCTCAAATCCTTCTTCGATAACTTGCCGTACTCCGGATCCTTCCCGATGCGGAAGTACCAGGAACCATCCTCCGTGCGATAGGCCAGCCCGCGCGCGGCCAGTTGCTCGATCAGCGTGACCATCTCCGGGATGTTCTCCGTCGCGTGCGGCATGATCTGCGGACGCAGGCAGCCCAGCGCATCCAGGTCCTCGACAAACGCCTGTTCGTACCGCGGCGTGTACTGCGCGATCGGCACCCCCTGCGCTGCCGCATTCCGGATGATCTTGTCGTCCACATCGGTGATGTTCATCACGTGCTGCACGGTGACGCCCTGTTGCTCGAGATAGCGCCGCAGCAGGTCCACATGCAGGAACGTCCGAAAGTTGCCGATGTGGCCGTAGTCGTACACCGTCGGACCGCAGGCGTAGAGCGTCAGCGTGCGGCCATCAGCAGGAGTGAGTGGTTCGGTGCGCGCGGAGAGTGTGTTGAACAGTTCCAGAGTCATGCGTTCGAGGGCAGTGCGGTTTGCGTCTCTCGGATTCTACGGGAGAGCCGCTTCCTGACCGAGCGGCAGGCTGGCGCGTGCGGACAAAGTAAGCGCTGCCGACTCCCCTGCACGCAGGCGGGGCCACGCTGCCGCGGCGATCATCGCCGCATTGTCTGTTGAGAGTGCCAGCGTCGGAAAAGCGATGGGCAGCCCGCGTGTCGCGGCCTCCGCGGTGAAGCGTGTGCGCAGCTCGCGGTTGGCCGCAACGCCTCCGGAGACGAGCAGCCCTCGCGCGCCGAAGTGTTCCGCTGCGGCAAAGGTTTTGCGCCGCAGATCATCCACAACTGCGCGCTGGAACGAGGCGAGCAGGTCCAGCGTCTGCGAATCGCACAAGCTCACCGCATCCTGCGGCCGCATGCCCGGCGTAAGCTCCCGCCGCCGCTGCTCGATTGAGCCGGCCATTCCATGCGTCTCCACGTAGCGCAGCACGGCCGTCTTGATCCCGCTGAAGCTGAAGCGGAAGTGCGCCTCCGACTGTGGCGTCTGGCCGCGGTGCGCCTTCGGCTTGATTTGCGCAAACGTGAACTTCACCGCGTTGGGATTGCCGTGCGAGGACAGCTCGTCGATCCACGGACCGCCCGGGTAACCGAGCCCGAGCAGCTTGCCCACTTTGTCGAACGCCTCGCCTGCCGCATCGTCCAGCGTGTGGCCGACGTTCTGATACTGCCAGCGCTCGTTGTGCTGCTCAGCCAGATACAAATGCGTGTGACCGCCCGACACCACCAGCGCGAGCAGCGGGCCGTGCCCGGTGAACGCGTCCGCATGCTGCAGCAGCACCGCATGGATGTGCCCCTCGAGATGATTGATCGCAATGAGCGGCTTGCCCAGCGCCCACGCAAGCGCCTTCGCATATCCAATGCCGACCAGCAACGCGCCTGCCAGCCCCGGTCCCTCGGTGACGGCGATCGCACCGAGGTCCTGCAGGCGAAGGCTCGGCTGGTCGAGCGCAAGGCCCGCTTCACGAATCGCGGCCTCGACCACGGGAACAATAGCGCGCAGGTGTTCGCGGGAAGCAAGCTCCGGAACCACCCCGCCGTACCGCGCGTGAACCGCAATCTGCGAGGCCACGACATTCGACAGCACGGACGAGCCGCGTGCCACGACCGAGGCCGCAGTCTCATCGCATGAGCTCTCGATGCCCAGGATCAGGCCCCGTTCGCTCATGTTGAAGTCAGCAGATTCAACTGTGGTTCGAGGAATCACATTCCAGTGTAGCGGCCTCATACTGAGGTGGTGGACACGCGTGAAAATCCGGAGCTGACCGCGGCAACGCAGATTGTGCGCCAGCTGCAGGCGCAGGGCCACACTGCCTACCTGGTGGGCGGATGTGTCCGCGACCTGCTGCTCGGCCGCAGTCCCAAGGATTACGACATCGCCACCAGCGCACGGCCGGACACGGTGCTCGGTCTCTTCCCACGCGCTTTCGGTGTCGGGGCGCATTTCGGGGTGGTGCTGGTCCCTACGGCCTCCTCCATGGGCGAGATCGTCACCGAAGTCGCGACGTTTCGCTCGGATGGCGTCTACAGCGACGGCCGCCGTCCGGATGCGGTCGTCTACGCGGACACGCCTCAGGCCGACGTCGAGCGCCGCGACTTCACCATCAACGGCATGCTCCTCGATGTTGAGCCGTACCTTGCGGGTGCCC
Organism: Candidatus Dedyshia acidiphila; assembly: GCF_051025295.1. Classification (NCBI taxonomy): domain Bacteria; kingdom Pseudomonadati; phylum Acidobacteriota; class Terriglobia; order Terriglobales; family Acidobacteriaceae; genus Candidatus Dedyshia; species Candidatus Dedyshia acidiphila. The sequence goes on from NZ_JBMGJV010000043.1 coordinate 29,630, forward strand.
GCGTCGAGGACGCTGTGCTGGACTTGGTCGGCGGCCGCGCGGATCTCTCCACCGGCGTCGTTCGCGCCATCGGCGATCCGCTGCGTCGCTTCACGGAGGACAAGCTCCGCATGCTGCGCGCGGTCCGCTTCGCCGCGCGGTTTGGCTTCAGCGTCGAACGCGCCACCTTTGCCGCCATCCGCGTGCTCGCCCCGGAGATCGGTCAGGTCAGCCGCGAACGCATGCGCGATGAGATCACGCGCATGTTGACGGAAGGACAAGCAGCGGATGCATTCCGTATGCTCGAGGCCTCCGGGCTGCTACGGCAGGTGCTGCCCGAGGTCGCCGCCATGCGTGGCGTCGAGCAGCCGCCGGAATGGCACCCCGAAGGTGACGTGTGGACCCACACGCTCCTGCTGCTGGAAAAGCTGGAGCCCCGCTGTTCGGCCACGCTTGCGTGGGGAGCGCTGCTGCACGACGTCGGCAAGCCGCCCACTTTTACCCAGGCCGATCGCATTCGCTTCAACGGGCACGCCGAAGTCGGCACCCGCATGGCAGCAGCCATCTGCCGCCGCTTCCGCTTCTCGAACGAAGAGACTGAGCAGATCCTCTCGCTCGTGGCCAACCACATGCGCTTCGGCGACGTGCAGAAGATGAAGGAGTCCACGCTTAAGCGCTTCTTCCGTCTGCCGCGCTTCGAAGAGCACCTTCGCCTGCATTGGCTCGACTGCACGTCGAGTCACAATCGCCTGGAGCTCTACGACTTCGCGAAGCAGCGTTACGAAGCAGCGCCACCGGACGAGGTCCGTCCACGGCTACTCGTCACCGGAGCGGACCTGATCTCGTTGGGCTACCGCCCGGGTCCGCAGTTCCGCGACATGCTGGATCTCGCAGAGGACGCGCAACTCGAAGGCGTCATCACCACAACAGAGCAGGGCCTGGAACTTATCCGCGAGCGGTATCCGCGGGAGCAGGCTGCTTCGTAGCCGCACTCTGGCCCTCCGCTGAGACTTGCTGCTGCGCCGCGCGCCATAATAAGTAACTGCCCCACGCCGCCACGGTGCATGCGTCGCGAATCTCGCCTGTGCGTAGCTTCTGCTCGAACTCCACGATCGGCACTCGCACCACCTGCATGTCGGACTCTTCACGGTCGCGCTGAGTCGGCCCCGGCGTGAACTGCTCCGCCACGAAGATGAACTGCCGCTGGCGCGCAAATCCGTACGCGATCCAGATCCACGGCAGCTGTGTCATCTTCGCTGCGCGCAGCCCAGTCTCTTCGCGCAACTCACCGCGCGCGAGTTCTTCCGGGTCGGCAATCTCTGACTCCCAGCCGCCCTGCGGCAGTTCCAGTGCGCGCTCGCCCACCGTGTAGCGGTACTGTTCGACACACCAGATTGCGTCACCGTCGATGGGAATCACGATCACGCAATCGTGCTTGTCAACAACGCCGTAAATGCCGGGGGTGCCGTCGTCGCGCTCGATGGCATCTTCGCGAACGCGCATCCAGTGATTGCGATACACCTCGCGGGAGGAGAGGGTGCGGATAGCCATGGCCTCAGCATCGCAGGCGTCGCAATCGGAGGCAAGGTTGCTTGCCGACATTGCAAATCGCGGCGCTCCGCGCGCCATGCATCGCCACACACGATTACGTGCAACAGCGCCGCACCGCGGCCCATCGTAAGCGAGTGGGCCAACAATCGAGAAAGCACACGCAGAAGGAGGGACCGATGAGAGAAAGAAATCGTACTTGGGCACTCTTGCTGGGTGCGGGTCTGCTTGGGACCGGCGTCACATTCACCACACCCACGCTCCACGCACAGAATCAGGGCTACTACGGTGGGCAGGAGCCCTGGGCGCAGATGCCCGGGGACTACAACGACGAGGCCGCTCGCAAGGGTTTCCACGACGGTATCGAAGGCGCGCGCCGGGACGCAGAGAACCATCGCCGCCCGGACGTGAACAATCGCGACGAGTACCGTCATCCCGACGTGCACAGCCGGGACCGCCGCGCCTATCGCGATGCCTTCCGTCGTGGCTATGAGACCGGCATGGATCACCTGATGAATGGCCGCGGGAATGACCGCCGCGACCGCGACCGTGACGACGATCGCCACTGATAGTGTGGATCCCTCGGCATCCGACAAGGGGCCCGCGAATAGCGGGCCTCTTCGCTTGAAGGGCACTCGTTTGCCTGAATCTTCACAGCGTTTCGCAATCGCGGACGCGCTTTGGTACTATGCCGCTTCGCTTCCAGCGATGACATGGAGACACGATGAAACGACCGATCTCGAGGCGCAGCTTCGCCCAGCTCCTGAGCCTGGCAGCAGGCGCTGCCGCTATTCCCGCCAGCGCACGCACCGCACCGCTGCCGGCGCAGTCTGGACAAGGCGACGCATCGAGCGGTTCCGCGCCGTCCCGTGCGTTCCCACAAGGATTCCTGTGGGGCTCCGCCACCGCCTCCTATCAGGTCGAAGGGGCCGTGCATGAAGATGGCCGCGGCGCATCCATCTGGGACGTCTTCTCCCACACCGCGGGCAAGACGCACAACGGCGACACGGGCGACGTCGCCGACGATCACTATCACCGTTACAAGGAAGACATCGCGCTCATGCGCGACCTTGGTCTCACGTCCTATCGCTTCTCAATCGCATGGCCGCGCATCTTCCCTACCGGTACGGGGACGCGCAATGCCAAGGGCTTCGACTTCTACGACCGTATGCTGGAAACGCTGCTCGAAGCGAAGATCGCGCCTTACTGCACGCTCTATCACTGGGACCTGCCGCAGGCGCTCGAACTGAAGGGCGGCTGGCAGAACCGCGACACCGCACTGGCCTTCGCGGATTACGCCGGCGTGGTCGCGGAGCACCTCTCCGATCGCGTGCAGCACTTCATGACCATGAACGAGCTCAGCAGCTTCGTCGATCTCGGCTACGGCACAGGCATGCATGCACCGGGCCTGAAGCTCGATCGCAAGGGCCTGGCGCAGGTCTCGCACCATGCGGTGCTCGGTCACGGACTGGCCGTGCAGGCGATCCGCGCGAAAGCCAAGCCCGGCACCAAGGTCGGCTTTGCAGACAATCCGCGTGCGGCCACGCCCATCATCGAGACTCCCGATCACATCGCCGCCGCCGAGCGCGCCCTGCGGGAAGAAAACGCGATGTACGGCACCGTGATCCATGAGGGCAAATACACCGACGCTTATCTCAAGAAGCTGGGACCGGATGCGCCGAAGTACACCGACGCGGACCTGAAGGCGATCAGCACCCCCCTCGACTTCCTCGGACTGAACATCTATACGGCGGACTACGCGCGCGCCGCGGACAATGAGCTCGGCTACGAGATGGTGAAGAAGCCGGCCTCGTATCCGCACATGTACAGCGAGTGGTTGTCCGTTGGTCCGGAGGCGCTCTACTGGGTCCCACGCTACGCCGCGAAGCTCTGGAAGCTCCAGGAGATCTACATCACCGAAAACGGCTGCTCGTCGTCAGACGTGCTGGCGCCGGATGGCCACATCTACGACTCGGATCGAGTCATGTACCTCCGCAACTACCTCACGCAGTTGCATCGTGCCGTCGAGGACGGCGTCCCCGTCAAGGGCTACTTCTGCTGGAGCCTGCTCGACAACTACGAATGGGCGGACGGTTATGAGAAGCGCTTCGGCATCACCTACGTCGATTTCAAAACGCAGAAGCGCACGCCCAAGACCAGCTCGCACTTTTACCAAGAGGTGATCCGCCGCAACGGCCTCGCCTAAGGAACCTCGTGGGCAGGAGAATTTCTGACTGACCAGCGGCTGCGGAGAGTGTGAGGCAGACGCGCGAAAGCATCGAAGTGTGCTGAACCATTTGGCGTGGAGACGAAATGGAGAAGCACTACGGGCCGAAGTCCTGGCCTTCTTTGCGCGCGCTTGCTGTGATCCTCTCCGCGGTCGTCTTGTTCGCAGTGGTCTTCAGCTACGCGATCACTTCCAAGAACCGAGGCAAGCTGCCGGCCACAGCATCGGTGGTCCAATCAGCAGCAGCATCGGGCGCGACGCCGCCGCAGCCAGCGTCACACATCCTCACCAAGGATACTGAGTTCATCGAACTCATCCATCCATCCCTCGAGAGGACACGCGGCAATAAAAAAAAGCGCGTACGTACAGCCAGAAAAGACGTCGACTGGGAATTCGTTCCCGACGGCGATGCGGCAAGTTCTCGCGAAAGATCGTGCCGCCTGGTTCGAGGTGGGTCACCTAACCACTTCCAGCACTTCGAATCCTGCGATCACCTCTGTCGATGCATCACCACTCACTCTTTCCGGGAGTGCGACGCTGCCTATCAGCGCCTCCACCCTCGCTGGTGTCTACTCCAGATTCGACAAGATCATCGCGCCGCAAATCGAAGCGACCCTTCCTGATCAAGTGCAGGCAAAATCCTGCGATCAGCAACTCAAAAACGTATGCCAAAATCTTGGGCATTCTTCGTCTGAATGCTCTGACCCGGCTGAGTTGAAAAAA
>NZ_JBMGJV010000044.1:0-31214 GCF_051025295.1 Candidatus Dedyshia acidiphila
AAAAAAGCCGACGCTCTCTTCGCGCAACTAATCAAGGCCGCCGGTGGCAATGCGATCTGGTCTATCGCAATCGGGGATGCCTATCGCGATAGTGGGTTCAACGAGGACGCGATTGCCAACTTCAAGCTGGGACTGAAGCAGGACCCGCACGTGCTGCACGGTGAGTTCTTCCTCGGTCTGACGTATCTACAGATGAACGAATGGGGCCCGAGTTCGGAGAGTTTCCAGCACCTGCGCAAGGCCGTCGAGCAGAGCCCGCACGAATACATCAGCAACTTCTACCTCGGTGCGCTCGAGTCAACCGATGGCAGCGATCTTCCCTCCTCCGACCGCCATCTGCATGCGGCCGCCGAAGCGGACCCCTCCGAGCCTGAGGTCTGGCTATACCTGGGAATGAACGCGAATCGCGAACGGAAGACGGCGGATGCGAAGACGTATCTGCAGAAGGCGATCGATCTGACGGGGAGCGATGAGCGCCGCAACAACTACCAGGTGCGCCGCGCATACTTCAGCCTGGGGCGCATCCTGATCGCTGAAGGGCAGCGCGCTCAGGGTGAAGCGCTCCTCGCGCGGTACAAAGCTGCAGAGCAGGCCGCTGTTGCTGAGAGCGGTCAAAGCATCGCGCAACCAGGAACCATGAGCACTGCTGAAAATCCGCTGCGCTCGCTTGTCGCGACCTCGGCACCGCACCCGGCGCTTCCCAATGACGCCGCCTCGGCAGAACAGACAAAGGATCGGCAGCGGCAGGCCGATGTCGAAGACAAGCTGCATCACCTGCTGGCGAGCAGTTGGAATGATCTCGGGACCGCCAAAGCACGAGAGCACGACTATGCAGCGGCATTTCAGGCGTTCCAGAAGTCTCGGCATTGGGATGGTTCCAACGCGGTAGTCATGCGCAACCTGGGCGTCGCCGCCTTCCGGCTGGAAAACAGCGCAGAAGCCGCCCGCGCACTCGAGTCCTATAGCCGAAATCAGAAAGCTGCCGGCAAACTGATGGATCCCTCCGCGCAGCTGATGCTAGCCCTTTCGCAGTTCTCGCTCGGGCACTTCGCCGATGCGGCCGCAAGCTTTGGCGCCATCCAAAATGTCGTGCTGCAGGACCCACGCTCAGCGTACTCCTATGCCTTCTCACTGGCACGGACGGGTCATGCGCAGGAGGCCAATCGCGTAGCGGACACGTTAACTGCACAGCCACTCAGTGCCGATCTGCTGCCGCTCGTCTGCCATGTGTACATGGATACTGAAAATTACAACGGCAGCCGATCCTGTTATCAACGAGCGCTCGAGCAGACGCCGCTCCTGCCGCTCGCGCATTATGAGATTGGAGAGTCACTCATCCGGCTGGACCGTCCGGCCGATGCCATCCCGGAGTTGCGGCAGGAGTTGCGGCTCTCCCCGGACAATCCGAACGTCCTCACGGCTCTCGCCTTCGCGCTGCTTCAAACCTCGCAGAAGGATGAGGCGCGCTCTTTACTTGAGCGCGCTGTCACCACCTCCCCGCAGCACGCGCAGTCTCAATACGAATTGGGCAAGCTACTGCTGGACGACGGAGACGCGGCTGCAGCAATCCCCCACCTCGAGCGCTCCGAGGCGTCAGACACGACCAAAGATTACGTCCACTACCAGTTGGGCGTGGCTTATCGCAAGCTCGGCCGATCCGAAGACGCACAGCGCGAGTTGCGCGCGTATCGCGAGATCAAGGACAGCGCACGCGACATGAACGCAACCCCACACTAATCGGCGGACTGAGTCAGCGACTTAAGCCACGTGGTGCTTCTGCTCTTGGTAGTGCTCAATGTGGTGATAGACCTCATCCGGAAACTTCAGTGTGCGGTAGACGTTTCCGCAATCCGGGTCCTCCGGGCTGGGCAGGATAGGAAACTCCTGCTGCGATTGCCACTCGAGCACACGGTCGCGCCGCGGAGGGTTGTAACCGCGCTCCTCCACCTGAGCCACCATAGTTTCCGCTTCTGCTTGCGCGAAATCCGGGTCGCGCGTCAGCCAGCTCAGTAGCTCGTCGCGCGTAAGGAAGTGCCGGCCGATCATGGTGAACACCAGGCGACCGTAGTGGCCGATGTCCTTGCCTGCATCAAGAGAGTCCAGCAAATGCGCCATCATCGAGTCCTGTCGTAGCTTCTCTTCACCACCGGCGGCGCCTTCTTTTTCAGAGGTATCTGACTGTGGGGGGGTGCTTTGCGGTTGTGCCCCCTGCTTCAACTCAGCCAACTCCGCCTCTGCCTGTTCGGCCCGGGCAAGCGCCTGCTCCAACTTCTGATTCTGACTGGCCATCTGATCTCCTACGCTTTTTATTCGCCTACAGGATCAGATGGGCAAAGGAGCGAAGCCGTTGCACATGGCAACGGCTCAGGCTCATACAGAAGACGTTTGGTTAGTTGATCTCGATCGCATTCACCTGAGCATTGTCCTTGACCGTGGCGAACTGGATCACGATCTGGCCCGAGCCGTTGGCGGTTGCGTTCACGGTCTGGACGATCGCCTTGTTCGCACCACCGGCGCTCGCAATAATGTCAAAGTTTGAGAGCGCCGCACTGCTGTTTACGTTCACGTTGAAGACACGCTGGCCAACAGAGGACCAGTAGGTCTCTGCGAAGTGCAGTTTGACCGTGTGACTCGTGCCTGCGTTGAATCCGCCAATCGTATACGTAAAGTTGCCGAAGCGATTGGTCTGGTACACGGCTTGGCTGGCGGTGTCGCCGGATGGAATGGTGATGGTGTGAGTGGAGGAACTCGTCGTGCCACCAGCGAAATTGACATCCGCGACATAGCTGCCCTGCGCCGCCGAACTCCCTGAGTCGATTGTGACCGCAGAGCTGGTCGTACTGGTGCTTCCCGCGAACGGCAAGGTGAGATAGAGCTGTCCCAATCCGGTGAGCTGGCCCTGGGCGGCGAGCAGGCTCGAGTAGTGAGGATCCGGGCTCACACGGCCTGTGAACCATGCGTACCGGAAGACATCAGCACGCGTCTCACACACGTTCACCATCTCTTGCATCTGCGTTTCCTGCTTGGCGAGTGTGTCAATCTGCGCGCCGTCGGTTTGACTGTGCCAGTTCGCAAATTCTGTGACCCAGAACGGCTTGCCGTATTTCGTCAGACGGGTCAACTGCGAGTCGAGGCCGTAGTCGTACCAGTGGAAACCGATGTAGTCGATGCGTGGCGCACGGCCGCCGTTCGCCGCTTCATACGCCGCATAGAAGGCATCCATCCACACGACCGGGTCCGTGTAGTTCGGCTCTGTGCCCCACGTGATTTGCGGGCCGACAATCTGCACGCCTGTATCCGCGGCCACCGCTTCATACATCGGCCACTGAGAGGCAGCCTGAGACGGAGAACAGTAGGGCTGACCGGAGACACACGCCGCCTGTCCCGAGACATTCGGCTCGTTCAACACGAGCAGATACTTGATCTCGGGATGCGCGAGGATGAACGACTCAACGCTGCTCTTGTTGAAGGAGAAGTTCCAGAGCATGGGGTAATAATCCATGCTGTACGCGCTCAGGTAATTCGAGGGCACGCCGCTGTTCGGCGAAGAGCTCCAATTGTACCACCAGCTCACCCCTGGCGCGAGCGCCTGCATGTCTGCAGAGTTCGACAGGTCGTAGGCGATGCCCCGCTTCGGGCTCTTTGTGGGCGTTGACGCAGCTGCCAGGTTGCCACGCGCGGGAATCGCATTAGCGGCGGTGAAGTTGGACGGCTCGGTGGTGGCGCCGCATCCCGCGAGAAGAGCGGAGGCAGCAAGCACAAGAATTCCACAGGAAGTCTTCATGGGGGAGGAGACCTCTTCCTTTGTCCGCGCACCTTGATGGAAAACACGCGGAGAGATTGAGGTCGAAGTGTAGCCCGCACGAAGCAGGGTAGTCAGCAATAAAACGATTTTCCGGAAATCTTCGGTGCCGGCGTGCCGTTCTTCCACCGAACGGACATCAACGGCTTTCGAATGCAAGTTCCGCAGGAGCGGGTGCGGGATCGTAGTTGAGGGACGGCCCCAGCCAGCGCTCCACCTCCGCGATCGTCATGCCCTTGCGCCGTTGGTAGTCCTCAACCTGATCGCGATCGATCTTGCCCAGGCTGAAATAACGTGCCTGCGGATGTGCGAAGTAAAGACCGCTCACACTGGAGCCAGGCCACATCGCGAATGACTCCGTGATCTCGATACCAGTCTTTGCCTGCACATCCAGGAGAGTCCAGAGAGTTCCCTTCTCTGTGTGATCTGGGCACGCTGGGTATCCGGGCGCTGGCCGAATGCCACGATATGTTTCACTGATCATCTCAGCGGGCGTCAGGTGCTCTTCGCAGCCATAGCCCCATGCTTCACGCGCGAGCTTATGCATATACTCGGCGAACGCCTCGGCCAGCCGGTCGGCGAGAGCCTCCGCCATGATCGCGTTGTAGTCGTCGTGCTCGGCGCGGAACTGGTGCGTAAGCGTCTTCAGTTCCAGACCGCTGGTCACCGCAAAGGCACCGATCGAATCGAGGAAACCGGTCTCGCGTGGGGCGATGAAATCGGCCAGGCAGCGGCACGGCTCATTACCCTCGCGATGCGTCTGCTGGCGAAGAAAATGCAGTCGCGTCAGCACCGTCTGGCGACTGGCATCGGTATAAAGCTCGACATCATCACCGACCGCATTGGCCGGAAACAGCCCGTAAACTCCGCGCGGGTTGAGCAGGCCCTCCGCAATGATCCTGTCGAGGAGCGCATTTCCTTCGTCGAAGATCTGGCGCGCCTGCGCCCCGTGGTCCGGATGCTCGAGGATCCGGGGATAGATGCCGCGCAGCCCCCACGTGTGAAAGAACGGAGACCAGTCGATGTACTCGCGGAGCACCGCGGCGCTCACCTCGACCACGCGGCTTCCGATGAACTTCGGCCTTGCAAGATCTTCAGGACGCCATTCGATGGGTGTCCTGCGGTCGCGTGCGGTCGCCAGTGGAACCGTCTTCGGCCGTGGAGTGGCATACGCCTGACGGATGGTCTCGTACTCCGAGCGCTGTCGCGCGATGAACTCATCGCGCCCATCGTCACTCAACAGGCTCGTGGTCACCGGCACGGCTCGGCTTGCGTCCGCGACGTGCAACACAGGCTGGCCGTAGTGTGGCGCAATCTTGATCGCAGTGTGTGCGCGGCTCGTCGTGGCACCTCCGATAAGGAGGGGCTGGGTAAAACCAAGCCGCTGCATCTCCTTCGCCACATGAACCATCTCGTCGAGCGATGGCGTGATCAGACCACTGAGACCAATGATGTCGGCCTTCTCTGTCTTGGCCCGCTCGAGGATTTTCTCGCAGGACACCATCACGCCCATGTCGATCACGTCGTAGTTGTTGCAGGCGAGCACCACGCCAACGATGTTCTTGCCGATGTCGTGCACGTCACCTTTCACCGTAGCGAGCACGATCTTTCCCTGGGCACGGACCGCTTCCCCCGCGGCAGCCATCGCTGCCTTCTCTGCTTCCATGAAGGGCGTGAGATGTGCGACTGCCTTCTTCATCACTCGCGCTGACTTCACCACCTGAGGCAGAAACATCTTCCCTGCGCCAAACAGGTCACCGACGATGCCCATACCGGCCATCAGCGGTCCTTCGATCACCAGCAGTGGACGGCCCAGCTTCAGCCGCGCCTCCTCGGCATCGGCTTCGATGTGTGTGTCAATGCCTCTTACCAGCGCATGCGCGAGGCGATCCTCGACGCTTCCGCTACGCCACTCTTCTACCTTCTTCTCGGCAACAACAGAGCCCGCCGCCTTGAGCAGTTCGCCGTGGTCAACCAGGCGCTCGGTCGCATCCGGTCGCCGGTTCAGAAGGACATCCTCGACCAGTTCGCGCAACTCCGGCTCGATCTCCTCGTACACCTCGAGCATGCCAGCGTTGACGATGCCCATGTCCATACCTGCAGCAATGGCGTGGTACAGGAAGGCGGAATGCATCGCCTCGCGAACCTTGTTGTTCCCGCGGAACCCGAACGAGATATTGGACACGCCGCCACTTACCTTGGCATGCGGCAGGTTTTGCTTGATCCAGCGCGTCGCCCGTAGGAAATCGACGGCGTAGTTGTTGTGCTCCTCGAGTCCCGTCGCAACGGTCAGGATATTCGGATCGAAGATGATGTCTTCCGGAGGAAAACCGACCTCGTCGACGAGGATGCGATAGGCGCGCTCGCAGATCCGGATCTTCTCTTCGTAGCTTGCTGCCTGGCCCTGCTCATCGAAGGCCATCACGACCACGGCCGCTCCGTAGGTCAACACCGTGGTCGCGTTGCGGCGGAAACGTTCTTCGCCTTCCTTCAGAGAGATCGAGTTGACGATGCCCTTGCCCTGCAGGCACTTCAGGCCGGCTTCGATGACCTCCCACTTTGAGGAGTCCACCATGAACGGCACTTTGGCGACCTCGGGCTCACTCGCCAGCAATTGCAGATAGCGGGTCATTGCGGCTACGCCGTCAATCATTCCCTCGTCCATGCAGATGTCAAGAACATTGGCACCGTTCTCGGCTTGCTGGCGAGCAATGCTGACTGCTTCTTCGTATTTGCCGTCTTTGATCAGCTTCGCAAAGCGCGGCGAACCAGCGACGTTTGTCCGCTCGCCGATCATGATGAAGACGTTCTGCTGCTGCGTGAAGGGCTGCGAACCGGAGAGGCGCAGTGGGCGAAACGTGTAAGGCTCGCTGCTCAAGCGGTCTCCCATCTGCGGGGCGTCTTTCCTTCTACCGCCTTCGCGATCGCGGCAATGTGCTCCGGTGTATTGCCGCAGCACCCGCCCGCGATATTTACCAAGCCCCCATCAGCGAAGTTCCCCAGATGACGACCCATATCCTCCGGACGCAGATCGAAGCCGGTTTCCGACAATGGATTGGGCAGCCCTGCATTCGGATAGCAGGAGATCGCGACGTGGGCCTTCTCCGACAGCTCGCCCAGAAATGGATACATGAGGTCGGGCCCGAGTGAGCAGTTCAGCCCTACTGAGAGCGGCTTCACATGGCGCACCGCATTCCAGAAGGCTTCCGTTGTCTGAGCGGAGATCAGCGTCTCTCCACCGCGACCGACTGCAGCTGAGATCATCACCGGCAACTCACGGCCCTGTTGCGCAAAGACCTCCCGGATGGCGACAAGCGCAGCCTTCGCGTTCAGTGAATCGAAGATCGTTTCCACCAGCAGCACATCGACGCCACCCGCTATCAATGCGCGCACCTGCTGAGCGTAAGCCGTCTTTACCTGGTCGAAGGTCACGACGCGAAAACCCGCATCGTCCGGATCCGGTGAGTTCGAAAGAGATACGGTGAGCGGCCCGATGGCTCCCGCGACAAAACGCTGCCGCCCCGTTGCCGTGCCCACCCGATCTGCCCATTCGCGGCACTGCCTCGCGGACTGCTCGTTGATCTCCCACGCGAGCTCATCGAGGATAGGGTTGTCGATAATCCGCTGGTAGAAGTCCGGATCCTTCCGGCCACCGTGTTCTCGCGGATCGTCAACGAAAAACTCGCTCTGGGTAATGCTGGTCGCGCCAAAAGTATTAGTCTCGATGATGTCAGCGCCCGCCTCAAGAAAGCGGCGATGAATATCGCCGATCATCGCGGGCTGGGTCAGGCTGAAGAGGTCGCCATTGTTCAGCAGATCCTTGCCGGAGTTCTGGAACCGATCTCCCCGGATGTCCGCCTCAGTCATGCCATAGGTGCGGATGGTCGTGCCCATCGCGCCATCGATCACGGCGATGCGTTCCTCAAGCAGCTGCCGCAGCGGATGTATCTGGGCCTCGTTCATCCGTTCCCCCGTGTGCGCGACTGCCGGGCTGGGCGGCGCAACCGCCACGATGCCGCGGGCTGGATCCAGTGTTGACGATCGGCCAAGCCTATCCTGAGCGTCCCGCTCGCATCTGAGCGGGGACCGCAGTGATCTCAATTATATCGTTGGGCCTTCACCTCAGCCGTAGTCATCAGGTACCCCGGAATCAGCAGATGCAAAGGTGAGAGCGTGCGCCCAGACGCCGGCACCGTTCGGTGGTGAGTTGGCTTCTATCTAACTCGATGCCGTTCATCAGAGGTACTCGAACGCCCCCGCCGACGCCGATTGCGAGACCGTCCATTCGGCATCGACAGCGTGAGGGGGAACATGGACAGCCTGCTGCAACACCACTACAGCCTGATCGCATAATCATGAGGCGCGCCCGGGCGCGTAGGCATTGGCAGGGCTCGCGACTCGGTGAGTTCTACACCAACCACTCCGCCGGAACGCTACGACAAGACGTTCGGAGAATCTCGCTGGGTTGTTCACGCCCTGAACGCATTGGTGGTTACGATTGGTATTTGCCACAGCATCGATGCATTTTTCTTTCGATTCAGCACCTCGTACAAAGCGACCTTATCTCCCCAGTTGACAACTCTCGACGCGCACGCCTATGTTCCGTGGTGCCTTGTCAGGCAAACCTTTGTCTCGAGGGTACCTTTCATGAAAGAGCATCCGCTGCAGTTCTCCCCCGCGAAGCGATTCGCCTGCTGCCTGGCCTTGGCCAGTCTCAGCCTGGCGATCGCGTCGATCGGCAGTCCCGCCCACGCCCAAACCACTCCCAACTTCGGTCCGAATGTGTACATCTTCGATCCGAGCACAAGCGGAGCGACGATTTCAAACACGCTCAACTCGCTCTCGAAAGAGGGTCAGTTCAGCACGAACCGCTACGCTGTTCTCTTCAAACCGGGCACTTACAACGGGGTCAGCTCCGAGGTGGGCTACTACGAATCGGTTGCCGGCCTTGGCACCACGCCCGATGCGGTCACCCTCAACGGTGGCGGTGTGTATTCAGACCAGACGGATTCGAATGGGAACATCACCACCAACTTCTGGCGATCGGTCGAGAATATGAAGATTGTTCCGCCGGTCGATCCCAACAGCAATCCAGCCACCTACACCAACCGCTGGGGTGTTTCACAGGGCGCACCATTCCGCCGCATGCATATCGCCTCCGGCAGCCTGGAGTTGACGAACGCTTACTGCGGGTATGCCAGTGGTGGGTTCATCAGCGACTCCGTTATCGATCAGAAGATCGAGTCGTGCTCACAGCAGCAGTGGTATACGCGCAACTCATCCATGGGTAGCTGGACAGGTTCCGTTTGGAACATGGTGTTCTCCGGCGATCTCGGCGCCCCGGCACAGTCCTTCCCGACGCCGCCTTACACCACGCTCCCCAACACCCCTGTCAGCCGTGAGAAGCCTTTTCTCTACATCGACAGCGGCGGCAACTGGAACGTCTTCGTCCCGGGACTGCGCACCAACTCCTCCGGCACAACGTGGAGTAGCGGCGGCAGCCTTGGACCAGGCTACTCGGTTGCGATCAGCAATTTTTTTTATCGCCACGCCTTCAAACACCGTCGCTGATATCAATGCGGCGCTGTCTTCTGGCAAGAATCTGATCCTCACTCCAGGTATTTACAACCTCTCGTCACCGATCAACGTGACGAATGCCAACACGGTCGTGCTCGGCCTCGGCTTCGCCACGCTTTCGTCACAGAGCGGGAATTCGGTGCTGAATGTTGCGGATGTTGACGGCGTGCAGATTGCCGGCCTGCTGATCGATGCCGGTCCCACGAATGCTCCCGTCCTTATGGAGGTTGGCAATGCGTCTGGCGCGCGGGTCGGTCATCAGAACAATCCCACTTCGCTGAACGACATCTTCTTCCGCATCAGCGGCTCGCAACTCGGGCGCGCCACCACCAGTTTGCAGGTGGATAGCGATAACGTCATTCTCGACAACATCTGGGCATGGCGGGCGGATCACGCGGCTAACAGCGGCGACACCGGATGGACCGTCAACACGGCCGCGCACGGCGTCGTTGTGAATGGCGACAACGTCACTGCGCTGGGTCTAGCCGTGGAGCACTATCAGGCCGAACAGGTGCTTTGGAATGGAAGCAATGGTGAGACTATCTTCTACCAGAGCGAATTACCCTACGACGTGCCAAGCCAGAGTGCGTGGGTGAGTGGCTCTGCAAACGGGTATCCCTCGTACGTGGTCGGCAAGTCGGTCTGCTCCCACGAGCTGTACGGCGCCGGCGTATATTCGTACTTCAATCAAGGCGTGAGTATCGTCGAGGACAGCGCGGTCACGGTGCCAAACACAACCGGTGTCGCGGTCAACAGTGCGGTCAGCGTCTTCCTGAATGGCAGCGGGTCGATTACGCACATCGTCAACGACCAGGGTGCGTCTGTGCAGCAGGGTGGCAAGCCCAGCTACCTCACCTCCTACATCGGCAATGGCACCTGCCCGGTCAGCTCAGGAAGCAGTGCGATCGCCATCGACTCGGGCAGCACGTCCGCAGTACAGAGCTTCGTCGCAGATACGGATTTCAGCGGCGGCGGCACCTACTCAACCACGCACACCATCAACACCAACGGCATCACGGGTGCAGCGCCTGCGCAGGTCTATCAAACCGAGCGGCAGGGCGTGTTCACCTATTCCATCAGCGGGTTGACTCCAGGCAGCTCGCATACGGTGAAGCTGCACTTCGCGGAGCTCTACTGGTCGAATCCCGGGCAGCGCGTGTTCAATGTCTCAATCAACACCGCCCAGGTGCTCCCGAATTTCGATGTCGTGCAGGCTGCCGGAGCCAAATACATCCCAGTGGTGAAATCGTTCCCAGCGACAGCGATCAACGGGACAATCACCATCAGCTTCTCCAGAGGCACAGTCGATCAACCGCTGGTGAATGGAATCGAAGTCCAGTAGCTCCCTTCAGAAAGGCCGGGCCTGCGCTGAACCTGCACGGGCCGGCCCTTCTTCAGCTTGCAAGAGCCTGCGCTGTACTTGTGTTGGCGCGGAAGCGCAACAATGCCCCCACCTCTGGCTGCGCTATGTCCCCGGGAAGCACGCGGATCGTCGCTCCCTCCGCAAACGCGCGGCGAAGAAATGCCTCCGTTGCCGGAGCAAAGACATGTAACGGCTGGCCGCACAGATCGCAGATGCCTTCGCTGGTCTCCATGCTGAGGTGATCGCAGGACGTACAGATTCCAGCGCTGGCTGACTTCGTTGCGCTTTCCGGCTTAGCGGGAAGAATGAGCGTGCGCACCTCACCCTGGTCGAGAGAGCGCGCCACATCGCCGAGCCCCACCGCTCCAATCCCACCCCGGGCTGCTTCCCCGGCCACCTGCTCCACGAGTCTGCGCTGTTCTTCCTTCGTTCTGTTTTGCAACAGCGGCTCCACGCGTCCGCGAATCTCTTGCGGTGTGTCGAGCCCCGGGTCCGCCGCGAAGTGTGCGATAAGAATGCGCTGCAACTCCGGGTGAAGCGAAGCTTTGATCGCTGGCCACATCTCATCGCGGCAGCCGATCAGCAAGGCGTCGTAATCGCCATGCTCGCGAAAGTGCTGCAGATGGTCAGCAAGGAACTGGTAGTGTTCGCGGACGTGCTCGCCCACCTGCCGCTCCACATGACTCGACCCACTGGTGCCTGTCGTCCGGATCTTGTCCTTCTCCTCGTCGAGCACGGAGCTGTGTTCGCGTATCACTCCGGCCTGCATCAGTAGCAGTCGGGAGCGATTGCGATCCGTGAGGGCTATGCAGATGCGCTCATCCTGATCGCCTGTGGCAAACAGCGGGAGCAACGTGAAGCTGTGGCCTCTTGTCAGTTGCACGGGATAGTCACCGGGCAGGTCGTACTCGCGCCAGACACCTTCACGCGCGCAAGCGAAGATCACCTTGGCCCGCGATTGATCGCCTTTCATCTGCTCGACAGTATTGAGGATGCGTTCCAGGTCCCGGCGTACCTCCGCAGATGGCGCGCGCAAGCTGCCAAATAGCTGCTGCACCTGCTCTTTCACGGCCATCGGCTCTTCCCGGTGCGACAACTCGGTCGGTGTTCTCGGACCGAAGTAGAAGGACAACGCGTCCGCTTGCTCAGTCCAGAAGGATGCCAGTTGCAACAGCTCTTCTTGTGGAATCATCGTCTGCCTTCCTGTCATCAGCTCGTCCGGTTTACTCCGGCCTGCGCGTCCGTCCGTTCGCTGACGACCTTCTTCTGGCGGCTGCTTTCCTCGGTGCGGGAGTGATTGCTGATCCCCTGCCCTTCACCGCCGGGCGTGCGCGTGGAGAGATCGCCTTCCTCAGCCGCTACTGCCGGCTCGGTGTTCAAACGCGTTGCGCTGTCGGGAAAGCTGCGCGGCGCGCGGTTAGTCCCGGTCTGCGCGTCATCGTTGTTTTCGTAGTTACGCGCGTCTTCGGCTGTGCCTGCGGTCTGCTCCAGTTGATCGGGATCAAGATCAGTTCGGTCGAAATGCCGGTTCTGTTGCGAGGTGGTATGCGGTGTGTCTGCCATTGAAACTCCCTCTGGGCAAGCTGGCCGGCGAAAGGCGAGAATACGTGTCCGTAATGGAGACGTGCCACAACGCTCGATCGCTTCGGCCCTGTTCAGTGGGATGCGAGGCACCGGCCACGAGCAATCCCCAGCGCGACCGACTTCATCCCACCAGCAGAGCCAAGGAGGAGCACAGAATGGAACACAGTGACAAAGGTGCGAGCCGCGCCTCGCTCGATGCGATGCTTGACATGGATGCGCATAACAGAGAGACAGACGCCGAGACGATTCCCGAGGGAGATGCGGAAGCCCATTCGCGCTCTCAGGCGGCGCATCTGCACGAGTCGGGATCGGTTCACACCAAGCCGGCCGGCAACCTGCGCCAGGGCTCTGCTCCCGGTGAGCGGCGCGAACCGCCGCAGGGCGAGCCGAAGCACCAGCAGTGAAGCAGAACGGGCCTGCTATTGGCGGCAGGCCCGTTTCTCGTGCGTCTCCCTAACAAGAGCGGTGCGTTAGCGCAGCTTCTCGGCGACCGACTTCGCCTGTGTAAACAGCGTGAGGTAATCGGGGCCGCCGGCCTTGGAGTCGGTGCCAGACATGTTGAAGCCGCCGAACGGGTGCGCCCCCACCATCGCGCCGGTGCTCTTGCGATTGAAGTAGAGATTACCGACCTGGAAGCTGCGACGCGCATGGTCCAGCTTGCCGCGATCGGTCGAATAGACGGAGCCTGTCAGGCCGTACTCCGTGTCATTCGCCACATTGAGGGCTTCTTCGTAGTTGGCCACGCGCAGAACGGCCAGCACCGGCCCGAAGATCTCTTCCTGCGCGATGCGTGCTGTGGGAGCGACATTGGCAATGACGGTGGGCTGGACGAAGTAGCCGGCCTCGAGATCAGTCACGCGGCCTCCGCCGGTAAGCAGCCTGCCTTCGCTGCTGCCAATCTTGATGTAGTCGAGCACGCGGTTGAGCGCGGCCTCATTCACCACCGGGCCGATGTAGACGTTGCTGGCTGGATCCCCGACCTTGAGCTGCTCCACGCGATCCTGCAGCCGCTCGAGGAACGAGTCGTAGATCGTCTCCTCCACGATGGCACGCGAGCACGCCGAGCACTTCTGCCCATTGAACCCGAAGGCCGAAGCGACCACACCTTCGACGGCTGCGTCGATATCCGCGTCCGCACAGACGATGATCGCGTCCTTGCCGCCCAGTTCCAGGATGGTGCGCTTGATCCAGCGCTGCCCCGGCTGCGTGCGTGCGGCGCGCTCATGGATCTCGAGCCCAACCTTCTTCGAGCCGGTGAATGCGACAAAGCGCGTCCGTGCGTCTTCGACCAGCGCTCGACCTGTTTCGGGTCCACCCTGCACCAGGTTGACGACGCCCGCCGGCATGCCTGCTTCTTCGAGCACATCCAGGAATCGCGCAGCGATGGTGGGCGCATCGGTCGAGGGCTTCACCACGACCGTGTTGCCGCACACGATAGCGGCCGTCGTCATGCCCGCCATGATCGCGAGCGGGAAGTTCCACGGCGGGATCACGGCACCAACGCCGAGCGGGACATGGATCAGTTCGTTGCGCTCACCCGGGTACTGGATAGGCGGCGTCGAGCCAGAGAGGCGCAGTGCCTCGCGCGCGTAGAACTCGAGGAAGTCAATGGTCTCCGCAACGTCCGCATCCGCCTCGGCCCAGTTCTTGCCGACCTCATAAACCAACCAGGCACAGAACTCGAACTTCCGCTCGCGGATGATCTCTGCACCCCGAAGGAGGAGCGAAGCGCGTTCCTCGGTGGGCACGAACTGCCAGGTCGCAAAGGCGCGTTCTCCTGCCGCCAGTGCCTGGTCCACATGCGCCGCATCCGCCACCTGGTGCAGGCCGACGACCTGCGATGGCCTTGCAGGATTGGTCGAGTGCAGCTTCTGCGCGGTACGGACGCGCTCGCCGCCAATCACCAGTTCGTATTCGTGGCCGAGCATCTCACCCACGCGCTCAAGCGCAGTGCGCATGGCGTGCTCGTTGGTGGATGTCTGAAAATTGGTGAACGGCTCATTGCGGAACTCGCCGCGAGGCGCCATCGGCAGGATGGTAGAGGAAAGATTGGCGGTTGCCATAACTAATTAGTGTAGCGCAGCGAAACCAGCGGGTATCACTACCCTGATGGCTCTCGAACTGGAACAAGCGTTGACGATTACGAACTAATCGGCAGGCTCGGATATGGCGGCTAGGTGAGGTTTCCGGGTGCGTCACACCATATCCGATTTGTCGACGCGATGAAACTGCTGCGCAGCGGCGGCGCCCATGCAGCGGGTGGTTGCGCCATAGTCTGTCTCGGGTCACGAGGGCCGGATAGCGCTCAGGCGGCCAGTCGCTGCTGCCGCCGGCTCTCCACCCCGTCGAGCGCCTGCCACAAGGACCGCGCAGCTGCTTCGGCCGCTTCCAATGCGCCCTCCGCATCGTCCGGGTGAGCCGTCAACTCCGTCTCAATCGCCTCACGCCACACCTGAGCGTGATGCACATCCGCCGTCCGGTGCAGGGTAAAGTACCGTGCAGTCGCAGCGTCGGCAGCGTAGTGATCCGTCAGCCCCTCCGCCTTGGTGCGGGCGATTGCCGGCACGCGTGACTCATACGCGAAGAGCGCGGTCAGGGCGGCGGCAGGTGAGCCCTGCATCGCCATGCGAAAGTGCAAGACCAGCGCTGCCGTCTCGGACGCGACGGCTCTCGTGCGCACAGCCACCGCATCCGCGCCCATCCCGGTAGCGAAATCCATCCAAATATCGCTGTGCGGACGCCCGTGCGGCAGTCCCTCTTCATCCGCGAGATTCTCGAGCACGGTCCGGCGCAGCGCACTATCTTCCAGCCGCGCATGCAATGCGCTCAGATAAGTGGGAAAGGCCGAGACATGGTGCCAGTACTCCGACGCGTACTCGCGCAAATCCTTGCGCGTGAGCTCGCCCTTCGACCAGGCTTGGTAGAACGGGTGCTCGAGCAGGTTGAACCCATCCACCCGGGCATCGAGCGAGGCGAAGAAGGAAGCAGCGTTGAAGCAGGGCATGAGCAGAGGTCTCCTCAAATGT
This sequence comes from Candidatus Dedyshia acidiphila, assembly GCF_051025295.1. NCBI lineage: Bacteria > Pseudomonadati > Acidobacteriota > Terriglobia > Terriglobales > Acidobacteriaceae > Candidatus Dedyshia > Candidatus Dedyshia acidiphila. Next base: position 15,353 of record NZ_JBMGJV010000044.1, read on the forward strand.
CGTCAGCGAAGGTAGACGGATTGTAGCAACTGCAAGCGTCTGTCGAGGGGCACTCTTTCGCGCCTCCCGGTGATCGCGATAGATTGACAGGAAAGGAGCTCGAGCCATGAGCAGCACAGCAGCAGCAACGCAGAACTGGGTCGTCAGATCTGCAGAGGAACACGCTGCCCGGCTTGACCGGCTGGCCGCAGTGGCCATTGAGGTCGGCCTGGGGCTGGCCGAGGGGCAGGAGCTGCTGATTTCGGCATCACTGGATGCAGTGCCTCTGGTGCGGCGGATCACCGAGCACGCGTATCGGGCAGGCGCCACACTCGTGACGACGCTCTACAGCGATGACGAAGCAACGCTGGCCCGCTATCAGTACGCGCGCGATAGCAGCTTCGATAGCGCAGCCACCTGGCTGCAGGATGGCATCGCGCAGGCCTTTCGAAGCAATGTGGCGCGCATGGCCATCGCGGGCGCCAATCCGAATCTGCTTGCCAAGGAGGATCCGGAGAAGGTCGGCCGCGCCAATCGAGCCTTTTCAAAGGCGAATCGCCCCGCGATGGAGTTGATCACCCGCCACTCGATCAACTGGACCATCGTCGCGGCGGCTACCCCCGCATGGGCCGCTGCCGTTTTCCCAAACGACCCGGAGTCGGTCGCCGTAGCGAAGCTCTGGGATGCGATCTTCGCCGCATCCCGCGTCGATGCCTCGGATCCTGTAGCAGCGTGGCGCGCGCACGATGACGGGCTGCGCCAGCGCGCTGGCTTCCTCAACGACCATCGCTACAGTGCGCTTCACTTCCGTGGACCCGGCACCGATCTACGCGTTGGCCTCGCTGACGACCACCGCTGGATGGGCGGTGGCACCACGGCCGGCAATGGCCTGGCGTGCATCCCAAACATTCCGACCGAAGAGGTCTTTACCACGCCACATTGCCAGCGGGTCGAGGGCACCGTCACCAGCACCAAGCCGCTCTCATATCAAGGCACGCTGATCTCGGGCATTCGTGTTCGCTTCGCTGAAGGCCGCGTGGTCGAAACGCATGCCGACCAGGGAGAGGCTGTGCTGCGCAAGATGATCGAGACGGACGCGGGGGCCAGCCGACTGGGCGAGGTCGCCCTGGTACCGCACTCTTCTCCAATTGCGAAGAGCGGGCTCCTCTTCTCAAACACGCTCTTCGACGAGAACGCAGCCAGCCACATCGCGCTCGGCCAGGCTTACAGCACCTGCGTCGCAGGCGGAGAGAGCATGGATGCCGCAGCCCTGGCGGAGAAGGGCGCCAACGACAGCCTGATCCACGTGGACTGGATGATCGGCTCGGGCGAGATCGATCTCGATGGCATCACGCAGGCGGGTACACCGGAGCCGCTGATGCGCAAGGGCGAGTGGGTCTAGCGCCCCGTCTGCGCATCCTCTGAAGCCAGTCGGCAGGGACTACGTGCCAGCGGTGATCTTGTCGGTCTCGCGCGACATCGTCGCGGTGCGCTCGAGCTTGTCCCAGTTGAAGGGACGCCCATCGATCGCTCGCTTGATGGTCTTAAACAGCACAATCGAGAAGACCTGGCGATAAGCAAAACGCTGCAGCCAGATGTGGAAGAGCAGCCAGCCATCGCCGCGCTTTGCCGGATGCTTGCGCTCGAGTGAAAACGCAAGCGCCGATGTGACGAAATCGATGATGAGGAACGTGAGGAAGTAAACCAGCAGCCTCTCGAATCCCGCAGCGCTGGCCGCGTCGGGATGGAAGTAGCGATCCAGCAGGTAGTGGACGGTGCCCGCGACGAACATCAGGTCGATGAACGGCGAGACCAGGGGCAGCAGGATCTGGAAGATCAGGATGTTCGGCAGCGCGAACAATCCCATCGCGCGATTTTTCGTGAACGCCTGCTTGTGTTTGAAGATTGCCTGCAGCGTGCCGAAGGACCAACGGAAGCGCTGCCGCATCAGGCCGCGCGCATCGATGGGCGCCTCTGTAAACGCCAGCGACCGATCCTCGTAGATCACCTTGTAGCCCTGCTCGAGCAGGTTCATGGTCAGGTCAGCGTCTTCGGCCACTGTGTTGACCGGATACCCGCCGCGCGCCGCACGGGTTCGGTCCGCCATGCACCGATCGCACCCGGCACCACCGTCACCACATTGAACAGATCGAGAGCGCGTCGCTCGAAGTTCTGACTGGTGATGTACTCGAGCGCCTGCCAGCGCGTCCACAGGTTCACGCGATTTCCGACCTTGGCGTTCCCTGCGACTGCGCCCACCTGCGGATCGGCGAAGTGCACCACCAACTTCGAGACAGCATCACGCGCGATCACCGTATCGGCATCGATGCCGACGTAATAATCCTCGGTCAGACGGTTGATCGCGTAGTTGAGCGCCTCCGCCTTGCCCGCATTCGCCTTACGGAGCACCTGCAGCCGACCGGATGCAATCTCGTCGCGGTAGGCCTCGCACGCGATGTCGTAGGTAGCATCCTTCGATCCATCATCGATCACGATCGCGTGCAGTGCCTCGTAGTCGGAGTTGAGCACCGACCGAATGGTGCGCACGATCACCTTCTCCTCGTTATAAGCCGGTATCAGCACGGCCACGCGGGGCATGAACCCACCGGGCACCTGCGGGATCTCACGATGGCGCAGGCGATCGATCAGCGCAAAGACCCCGATGAGCACGAGACGCGCGCTCATCAGCACATCGCCGAGGAAGAAGACCACCACGACGAAGCGGCTGAAGAAGGCAAACATGGTGAACGCGACCGAATCAACCCGCGCCTGCCAGCGCTGATGCGGTGTGAGAGCGGGCATCACCTGTGCCGTCGTGCGGCCCATCAATTCAGACACGGGTACGATTTCGTAGTGGTTCGCGCGAAGCGTGTCGATAAGCAGAGGCAGCGCTGCCACTGTCGCCGAGCGGTCGCCACCGCCGTCATGCAGCAGGATGATTGACCCCCGAAACTGTGGCCGAGTCTTCATAATCCGCAGTTGCTCCATCACGTTCCACGTGATCTCCTGCGGGGTTTTGCGCGGGCGTTCGTTCCAGTCATCGGTATCGATCTTGTCGCCAATGATGGTGTAGCCCATCTGCTGAATGCGGTACGCGGGCGCGGCCTGGTCGTTCGTGTCCGGCTCCTGATCGATCGAGTAGGGCGGGCGGAAATAAAGCGGCTTCACGCCCAGCTTGCTCGCGAACAAGCGCTCTGTCAGGTTCAGCTCGAGCTCGATCTGCCGCGCAGGAATTTCGCTGACATCCGGGTGCGTGAAGGTGTGATTGCCGATCTCATGCCCTTCACGCACATACCGGCGCAGCAGCCCGACATTGTTCTGCGCGTCTTCGCCAATCACCATGAATGCGGCGTGAACGTTGCGCTGGCGCAGGATGTCGAGGACCTTCGGTGTCCACTTCGGATCGGGACCATCATCAAAGCTAAGCGCGACTTTGTTCGGGTGATAGCCGTAGTACTCGATCGTGTACGGCTGGGGATACGCCTGCATGTGCTCGTCGGTTGCGGTCTGGTTCTCCGCATCCATGTCGATGGTGCGCGAGCCTGGATGAGGCACGCCCGTGATGCGCAGGATGTCTCCCTCTCCGTCGCTGTTCACGTCATTGCCGGGCGGGATCTTCTCGAGGGACTTCTGAATGTCCGGCGCACTCGGCCGCTCCCAGACATTCCAGAGCGACGGGTCTTCCGTACCGAGTGCCCACACTGCAAACGTCTGCAGCCCCATGGCACGCGCTGCGCGCATCTCGTTCAGTGCGGATACGGAATCGAGCATCCACACCTGGTGCCGCACATGCTCGTCTTCATCGTCATACGCGAAGTGCGGATTCAACTCGTCGCCGGCGAAGGTCAGGTCGGACTCCGAGTCGTTCGCCTGCTGCCAGGCATCCTGCACGCTTAGCGACTCAACGTCCATGACCTTTTGCGAGGCCCGCCCGTGCGCATCTGGCAACGGCACTGTCCAGTTGTACGCATAGTTGCCGATGGCACAGATCAGGCGCTGCTTTGGCACTACCTTCATCACACGCTGAAGGTTCTGCTCGAACCAGTCCTGCGCAGCGATCGGCCCCGGCTCGGAGGTATTCTCGTGCTCGTCGTAGTTCATCAGCACGATGCCGTCCGTGTGTGCCGCTTCAAACCGCAGCATCTTGGTATCGGTCGACGTTGGCGTATTGACGTAGAGCCGTAGATTGCGACTGGCGAAGTCGGTGTACAACTCCGCCATCAACGACTGATAACCTGCTTCGGCGGTTTGCGGAACCTCTTCGAAATCGAGTGAAATACCACGGTAGCTCGGGTTGGCCGCCAAGAAGCGATCGAGTTCTCCGCGCAGGTGCTGCCGGGCTGCCGGATTGTTCAGCACCTGGCCGATGACGGGGTCCCACATGCCGGTCGTGATGTTGTAATTGCGGATCAGCGGGAAGATTTCGGTGTCTTCATGCGCGTTAGCGATCGCCTGCGCAACCTTGTTATCCGGATCGACGCCGTGCACGGTCCCGCTCGCATCGACAATGCGATAGGTGTGCGCTGGAGCCATTGAAACCGCACCCAGCAGTTCTCCGCTTGCGTCGTTGACGTTCAGCCACACCGGGAAGAGCAGATCCACCTGATGGATATGCTGCTTCAGAGACGCATAGCTGGCTGGATTGTCGTCTGTATAGAAGGCGGCGCGCAGTCCCTCGCCCGTATTCAGCGGCACATCCGAAGGCCGCCGGTTCGACCGCCTGCGCGCAGCCTTCAAAGCACGCGTGCGCGACTCAGCAGTCTGCCGCCCCTTCACGGCTTTGTAGTTTCTCTTCTGTTGCGGCAGCAGCAGATCGGGGAGCTGCTCCCGATGGATCACCCCGATAAAGAACGCAATCAGCAGCAATGTGGAAGCAAGCGCCGTGAAGTCAAAAATGCGGCGGAGACGCTTCCATCGCTTGCGCTCGGGATCATAAAAGATCTGCTTGCTCATGGTAGTCGGGGCGTCTGAAGACAGACTATCGCGAACCGCTAACGTCCGTCGCGTCTGTATGATGCGTAACAATGCGAGCCGACAAGCTCATGCGGAAGCCGGCCGTCACTGCATTGGCAGCCCTGGCACTGCTGTTTGGGTTCGGCCTGCGCCTCTGGTTCGTGCGCCACTTCCCCCAGGTCAATGGCGACGGGCTGATCTACGGCGATATCGCCAAAAATTGGCTTCACGGCACCTACGGCATGACGCAGTACGGGGAGGGCGGCGCAACGGTTCACCCGACCCTCATCCGGCTGCCGGGCTACCCGCTTTTTCTAGCCGTTTGTTTTCGCCTGTTCGGGGTTGACCACTATGGCGCCGTGCTCTTTCTCCAGATCGCCCTCGACCTGTTCGCCGCGCTGGTGGTTGGGTGGACAGCACGCGAGGTCGCAGGCGAACGTGCCGGGCTGGTCGCGCTCCTGTTGGCTGCGCTCTGTCCGTTCACGGCCAACTACGTTGCCGCGCCGCTGAGTGAAACGCTCTCGATCCTTTGTGTAGCACTGGCATGCGCAGCCGTGGTGCACTTTGATCGGCAACCGGGCTGGGCACCGGCACTGCTGCTGGCGGCGTGCTGGTCCTATGCCACGCTGCTTCGTCCGGACGGCGCCCTGCTCGCCATAGCCTGCGTCGTCAGCCTCACGTTGGCGAGGCGCTCCTCGTCCAAGCGCAATAGTCGATTCAAGCTTCTGCTCACGGCCACGTTGCTTTCGGTGCTTCCGTTTGTCGTGTGGACGGCCCGCAATGTGCGCACCTTGCATGTCTTCGAGCCACTGGCTCCCCGATATGCCACGGACCCTGCCGAGTCCACCGCTCCCGGGTTTCAGCGCTGGATCAAGACCTGGGCCGTCGATTTCGTGTCGACGTCTGAGGTCTATTGGAACGTCGATACTGCATCGATCGACATCGCGTCACTTCCGCAACGTGCCTTCGATTCTGAAGCGCAGCGCAGCGAGACCGCCACACTACTAGATAAATACAACCAGCGCCTGGAACTGACACCGGCCCTCGATGCGCGCTTTGCTGCACTGGCCACGGCGCGCACGCGTGTACATCCCTGGCGAACGCACCTGCTGCTTCCAGCTCTGCGCGTGCTCGACATGTGGTGCCGGCCGCGCACGGAGATGCTCAACATTGAACTGCGCTGGTGGCAATATGACCGGCACAGGAGCGAGACGATCTTCGCCACTGCATACGCAGCGCTCAACCTCGTCTACATTGTGTTTGGTCTGGTAGGGGCGTGGCGATGGCGGCGGGCAGCCCTCGTACTCGTGACGATGGTACTTGCTTATTGCGCGCTGCGCAGCCTGCTGCTCGCGGACATCGAAGCGCCCGAGGCTCGATACACCATCGAGGCATTCCCCATGCTGTGCATCCTCGGGGGAGCCGCACTGACCCCGAGGTCTCAACGCCCAGCTACTTACGAATGATGTGGTAGCCCTTATCCTTGGGTTTCAACAAGTCGGCAGAAATGCGCGAGTTGTACTTGATGCCCGTGTAGTTGGCGGTACGGTTGTCGCCGGACGGCTCATAGAAAATCTGCCGCAGGCTGAGTGATCGCGTGGGATCGATCCAGATCGTCACGTGCGTGAACAGGTTCGCAACGCTCTGCTCCTTGGGTTTCAGATCGAGCTTCGCGGTGGTGGTGCCGCCGATCGTCTCCATACCTTGGCAGGTGACTGTCCATTGCTTGTCTAGGTCCTTGCCACTGCCGCCGAATCCGAGTGTGAGGAAGCTTTCAAATTGGCCCCGATTGGCTCCAGCCGTGAAGAGCGTCTCCTGCTGGATATCCGGCTGCACAAGGGTTAGTGTGCCGCCGTTATAGAACACCGACTTGTCGGCCGGTTTCTTGATATAAGCTGCCATCGAGGTCGACTGTCCGCGGCGCTCGAAGTAAATCGTGCCGCTCTGGATGTCATGCTCATTCACCACAGACTGCAACACGTCCCAGTTGAAGTCCGCCTGCGTGCTCTGGAACTTCGCGGCTGCGATATCCATCTGCGCTAGCACCTTGGTTTTGTCACAACCCTGTGCCCGCGCTGCGCTGGCGCAGGCTGCCAGCCCGCAACAAGCTGCCACTCCGGCAAGCGCCCGCCCGATCCTGCCATTCCCTCGTCCCATTGTCGTCACCGGCGCGCCCATACCTTGTAACTCTCCACCTTGCCGCTAGCATCCTTCTGTGCCTGCCAGCGATCGATGGAAACCCCACTCGATATCGGTGCGATGCTCTGTTCGAGTTCCGAGCGCACCTTCGCAGAGTCCTCTGACTCGGGCACCTGGTCCGCACCGATCTCGAAAGTGAGATGTCCATCCTGCCCCGAATGCACCAGCACTCCATGGCCACGCGACATGGGTTCCTCCGGGCGGTCGTGAAACGCAATGAAAGCCGGCGATACGAACAGAAACAGCAGGATCAGCGTGACCATCACGTCATAATGGAAGCTGCCGCGCTGGTACGTCCAGAACAGATAATTCTTCAACAACTTCATCGAGTCTTTCCGCCTTCCGCTGCGATCACGGTCGCACCCCCCATGTAGGGCACCAGCACCTCCGGCACCCGTACAGACCCATCCGCTTGCTGATAGTTCTCGAGAATCGCAAGCCATGTGCGGCCGATCGCGAGCCCACTGCCGTTCAGGGTATGGACAAACTCAGTCTTGTTGCGCCCCTGCGGGCGGTAGCGGATGTTCGCGCGCCGCGCCTGGAACGCCTCGAAGTTGCTGCACGAGGAGATCTCCCGGTACAGCCCCTGCCCGGGCAGCCACACTTCCAGATCATAAGTCTTGGCTGCGGAGAACCCCATATCGCCCGCGCAGAGCAGCATGCGGCGATACGGTAGCCGAAGGCGCTCGAGGATGGATTCTGCATTCCGAGTCAACTGCTCGTGCTCTCGCTCCGAGTCCTCGGGACGCGTGAATTTGACCAGCTCTACCTTCTGAAACTGATGCTGGCGGATGATACCGCGCACGTCCTTGCCATAGGACCCGGCCTCCGCGCGAAAGCAGGGTGTGTAGGCGGTCAGTGAAATCGAGAGATCCGCCTCTTCCAGCACCTCGTCGCGATAGAGGTTCGTCACCGGAACCTCGGCCGTCGGGATCAGCCAGTGGTCATTGTCGCGGTATTGCCCGGGCGTGAACCCTTCCGCATCGGCTGCGCGAAACAGATCATCGGCAAACTTCGGCAACTGCCCCGTGCCGTAAAGGGAGCGGCTGTTCACCATCACCGGCGGCAGTACCTCGCGATAGCCGTGCTCGCCGGTGTGCACATCGAGCATCCAGTTGGCCAGCGCACGTTCCAGGCGTGCGCCCTGCCCCCAGTACACGGCGAAACGCGCTCCGGAAAGCTTCGATGCGCGCTCCAGGTCAAGGATCCCGAGCGCCTCTCCCAGCTCCCAGTGCGGGCGAGGCGCAAAACCGAATGCGGGTTTCTCGCCCAACTGCTTCTGCTCCACGTTGTCGTGTTCGGAGGTGCCCGGTGGGACAGAATCGTGCGGCAGATTCGGAACGCTGGCAAGCATCGCGCGAAGCTGCTCGTCGCTGGCCGACGCGGACGCATCCAGCGCATCGAGCCGATCCTTCAGCTTGCGCGTCTCTTCCATCAGCGCGGACGCATCTTCCTTCGCGCGCTTGCGTCGACCGACCTCTTCACTCAGCGCATTCCGGCTGGCCTTGAGTGTCTCCGCTTCGGTGATTCGTTCTCGGCGCGCCCGATCGAGCTCCGCGAAATCACCCAACAGGTGAGCCGGATCCTGCCCGCGGGCGCGCAGTTTCTCCTGCACCAGCGCAAGGTTGGTCCGAACGAACTGCAAATCATGCATATCGGCTTCTATCGTACCGGAAGCAGTCGTGACGGTGAGCAAAACAGCACGGCGAAGAGCCCTGCCGAAGGGATGAGGTCCAGCACTCGAGGCATCACAGCTAATAGGAAAACTTATGGCGAACAGCTCCCCCATCCCGCGCAGAAGACTTGGCAAGTCCAACGTGGAGGTGTCCGCGCTCGGGCTCGGCGGCCATCATCTCGGCTCCGCCAGCGACGAGCAGACCGCGATCGAAATCGTGCACCAGGCACTCGATGCGGGCGTAGATTTCTTCGACTGCTGCTGGGAGTACAACCGCGGCAAATCAGAAGACTGGCTCGGCAAAGGTCTGAAAGGGCGTCGCGACAAAGCGTTTCTGATGACCAAGGTCTGCACCCACGGACGTGACGGCGCGCTGGCGATGCAGATGCTGGACCAAAGCCTGCGCCGACTCCAGACCGATCACCTCGACCTCTGGCAGATTCACGGCGTCAGCTTCCAGAACGATCCTGATCTGTTCATCCGGCCCGGCGGCGCAGCCGAGGCGCTGCGGAAGGCGAAGGAGAGTGGCAAGGTTCGCTTCGTCGGCTTCACGGGCCACAAGGATCCGGACCTGCATCTCGCGATGCTCAACACCGGATTCCCGTTCGACGCCGTGCAGATGCCACTCAATCCGTTCGACGCAAACTTCTTCAGCTTCGAGAAGAAGGTGCTTCCAGTCCTGCAGGAGCGAGGCATCGCGCCCTTGGGAATGAAGCCGATCGGCGGTCATGGCGAGCCGGTGCAGAAGGGCGTCTTCACCGCGCAGGAACTGCTCCGGTACGCCATGTCGCTTCCAGTGACGACAACCATCACCGGCGTCGCGGAGTTGCGCATCCTGAAGCAGAACCTCGAGGTCGCGCAAGGCTTTACGCCTCTGAGCCAGGCCGAGATGGATCAACTGCGTGAGCGTGCCAAGCCCTATGCCGGCGATGGCCGGTTCGAGCTCTACAAGGTCAGCCTGAAGTTCGACAACCCCGAGGCGCGCCTGGCACATGAGTTCCCGCTGGACACAGAGCAAGTCGAGGTAAAGCAGATGATCTATGCCACGCAGAACACCGGACGTCCCTACCCGCAGGTGCAGGGCTCTTCGGGAGTGTGACCACTGCTGCAGGCAACAACAGGATCCAGGGGATAAGCAGGAACATGCACACGACACTACGCGACAACGAGGACCACAAGCCGAACGCACGGCCAGACAATGATAGAGAGTCGCAGGACGTCACACGCCGGCGATTCCTGCAGACCGCGGCCATCACCGGTGTCTCTGCCGTGGTTCCGCTCGCAGCCTCGGGCGCGCAACATTCGGGGTCCGCTCACGGCGGCTCAGTAGAGTTCGCCTCGAAATCAGGTTCCGTTAAGGCTGGGGGTGATGCGGTGCAACTTTCGAACACGCCGAACCCGGTTGTCGCTAACTTCCCGGGAAGCTACGGCTCCACGCCCGTCCCTGAGTTTCAAATGCAGAAGCGTCCATTGGGCCGTACCGGCCTGCAGGTGTCGATTCTTGGGATGGGCGGCTTCCACCTTGGCACGGTGGCCGGCCAGGACGAAGTCAACAACATGGTTGCGAAGGCGATCGACCATGGCATGAACTTCTTCGACAACGCGTGGGAGTATCACGAGGGCATGAGCGAGGAGCGGCTGGGAACCGCACTGAAAGGCAAGCGCGACAACATCGTCCTGATGACCAAGGTCTGCACCCATGGCCGCAAGAAAGATGTCGCCATGCAGATGCTGGAAGAGTCATTAAAACGGTTGCAGACCGACCATCTCGATGTCTGGCAGGTTCATGAGGTCGTCTACTACAACGACCCCGAGAAGTGTTACGAGCCAGACGGTGTCCTCGAGGCGCTCACCGCAGCCAAGCAGCAGGGCAAAGTTCGTTTCGTCGGCTTTACCGGCCATAAGAATCCGAGCATTCATCTGGACATGCTTCACCGCGGGTATCCGTTCGACACCATACAAATGCCGATCAATGCGTTCGACCCGAGCTATCGTTCCTTTGAGCGAGAGGTGCTTCCAGTTGCAGAGCAGCGCGGGCTGGCTGTTCTTTCGATGAAAAGTATGGGTGGCTCTGGTGAATGCATCGTGAATGGCGCCCTCACGCCGACCGAGGCACTTTCCTATGCAATGAGTGTTCCCGGCGTGTCGACAACCATCTCCGGCATGGATTCGATGGCTGTGCTCGACCAGAATCTCGCCATTGTGAGTGCGTTTGCGCCGCTCACGGAAGCAAAGATGCAGGAGCTTCGCGAGCACGGGCGTACCTTCAATGACGGCAGGTACGAGCTCTTTAAAAGCACGATCAAGTACGACGGGGAGTTAGGTCGGCAGCAGCACCACTTCCCATCAGCTTCTGAAACTCCAGCCTGAGTTGCACGTGCAATAAGTTGATCGGCTAGGAACAATCCTAGCGCGTTCCATTCATTGCCCCGGCTACCATCAAGGGTGTTGAGTGGTGCGACCTTGCCGTCGCTCCTTCCGTCACACTCTCGCTTACACACGTGCGATCCCGCACTTGACTTCCTTCTCAACTTGCTAATGCTGGAGAGAGGCTCATGGCTCGACCCATCCTGATTGCATCGCGCGATGCGACCCTGCGGCAGTCGCGTTCCCGGCTGCTGCGTAATGCCGGCTACACCACGATCCGCATCGACGACATCGCTCTGGCCTGCTCGATGGCCCGCTTCGGCGCGATCGGTACAGTCGTGCTCGATTGGACCTTCAGCGCCGATCAGCAGGCCGCACTGATCTACTCTCTGAAGCAGCTGATGTGTCGCGTGCATGTCATTTGTCTGCGGCACGAGCTGAGAGACAGCAACATGCTGCTCGATCAGTGCGCCCGCTGCGAGAATGAACACGTGGGCGGATGTGTCCACTTTCTGCAGGACGCTGCCGTACGGAAAACTGCCGATGGCGCCAAGCAGAAAGAGCCTGCGCCCAATCTTCCCATCAGTGCCTAACGCAACACACAACCTGGCTCCGAGCACGCCACTCTTACCGCAAGCGCGTACATAGCGCTTGCGGGATAGAGAGTGACAGACCAGCCGAATAGCAAGGCAACACAGCACAAACGTTCCGCACAACACGAACCTGCCAGGACGTCAGCCCTGCGCAATGGTACTGATGCTGCAGTCGCGTGGGACGGCTACGACGCTTATCTGTTCGACATAGATGGCACCCTGCTGACCTGCCGCGACGCAGTTCATTATTTCGCGTTCTGCAACGCGCTCAGCTGGATGCACGGGGCACCACTCAACCTAGACGGCGTTTCTGTCCACGGCAACACAGATCCGGGAATCCTGCGCGACGCCATGACTCTCAGTGGAGACAAGCCCGCCCGATGGCGTGCGCTCCTGCCCGAAGCCATGCAGCGTATGGCCCAGGAAGTGAGTGCGAACCAGACAGACATATGCGCTGACGCCGCTGATGGTGTGGAGCGAGCACTTGAGCATCTACGCAGCCGTGGGGCAACGCTCGGCGTGCTGACCGGGAATCTTGCCGTAATCGGCAGGATCAAGCTCGAGCGTAGCGGACTACTCGACTGGTTTTCCTTCTTTGCCTTCAGCGATGGGTTCGAGCAGCGCGCTGACATCGTGGCAGATGCGGTGCAGCGAATACGCCGTCAAATGGGCAATGCAGCGCGAATCTGCATCGTTGGGGACACGCCGCTCGACGTGCGCGCCGCCCGCGCCCATCAATTGCCGGCGATTGCCGTTGCCACGGGCACTTTTTCCCGCTCGGAGCTCGCGGCGGAGTCGCCGGCGTATTGTGTCTCTTCCCTGCTCGACCTTCTCTGACGCGATCCGTGCGTCTTCGCGCTTAGTACGTCCATGACATGTTCGAACTCCTCCGCCCGGTGGCGCGCGGTGTGACTGGACAGGATGCGATCCCGCGCCGCACTGCCCATGGCTAGGCGCTCCTTCTCCGAGAGACTGGTCAGTATGTTTATGACTTCCTCTGTCTGCTCGACCAGCACAACTTCGCGGCCGGGCTCGAGGAACTCTGCAATCCCCTCCCAAGGATCGGAGACGATGGCTGCTCCACAAGCGGCCGCCTCAAACAACCGCACCGATGGCGAGTAGCCCGCCTGCACCATGTCGGCGCGTGTCAGATTGAGAGTGAAGCGCGATGACGAGTAAAAGGCGGCGTGCTCAGGGGGAGGCACGTGCTCCACTCGCTCCACGTTGTCAGGCCATATAGTTTCAGGATATTGCGAGCCTGCGATGACGAAGTGCTGGCTCTGGAGCTGCCGCGCGGCCCCCCCCAGCAAGCGATCGAGCTTCTCCTGCCTGTCTGGCGAGTACGTGCCTAGATAGCTGAGATCGCACGGATAGGAGTGGCCCTTAATCGCTTGGTACGCGTCCGGATCGACTGAGCAATAAAACGCAACCGGGTAACGAGCCCCGAATCGCTTCCGCAGGCACTCGAGTACGCGGCCGCCGGAGAAGCTGAGATAGGCCTGGAATCCAGGAATTTGATCGCGCCGGAGATATTCGCAACCGCCCTGGCTCTCGAGCGCAGCCATCGTCACCGGCGTGTCGATGTCATAGAACAGCACCGGCGCCGGGCACTTGGCTTGGAGTGCATCTGCGGCCCGTATGCCATCGCCAAAGTAGGATCCGAGGACCACTGCGTCGGCGTCACGCGCATCAGCCAGAATCTTGGGTGCGGCCTTGTCCCAGTCGTCATACAACCGCACGCGGCAATATTCAGGGTGCGGCAGGTCGCGCGCGGAGCGATACCACGGGACGTCCTTTTCCCAGAAATGAATTCGATGGCCGCGGCGATGAAGCGCGCGGCACAACGAGCGGTACGTCGTGGCGTGGCCGTTGCCCCACGACGATGTGATGCTCAGACCGAGAATGACAATTTTCATGCTGCCTCGACCTCGGTCGCCTGCACGGCTTGACCGGCGACCAGCCGCAGCAGAGCAGCATCTACCTGAGTTCCGCGCATCTCGTAAGTGTGCTCCCGCAGCGCGCGTGCACGGAACGCCTCGCCACAGCGGCGTGCATCCTCTGCCGAATACGTACGCAGTAGGGTGACGACATCCTCGGCTGAACGTACGATCAGGACTTCCCGGCCAGGCTCGAAGAACTGCGCCATGCCGGGCCAGTCATCACACATCAGGCAGGCGCCGCTTCCCGCAGCCTCGAAGACACGCGTCGGTGGCGAAAATCCAAAGGAGGCCATCGACGCTCGATTGATGTTGAGCACCATGCGTGCGGAGCAGTTCACCACATTGTGATCGCCGGTTGGAACATGCCCGATCCAGCGCACGTTCGAAGGCATCGGCTTGTCCCCCCAACCCTCGCCGCCCAGCAGGAAGCTCTTCTCCGGCGCGAGCATCGCTGCACGGAGGAAGAAGTCCTCAACACGTTGCTCGCGATCCGGCAGACGATTTCCGATAAAGGCCAAATCACAGGCGAGAGCAGGATCCGGTTCAACAGGATGGTGCGTCGTCGAATCAAGCCCGTTGTAGATGCTCTCGAAGCACCGTGCACCAAATTGCTGGAAGGCTTCCTTCGTGCGTGGGCCCCCGCCGTAGGTGAACACCGCGTCGTAGTGGCCGATCCATGTTGCCAGGCCACTCTCCGGATTCTCTCGCATACGGGCAATCGTGGCTGGCGCGTCTACGTCCCAATACACCACGCGGCTCTCGGGCTTGCACTCGAGCACCCGGCGCTCAAGCTCTTCATCATCGACGCCGATTCCACTGTGCTTGACCACAACATCTGCTCCACGCGCCCCCTGCAGCAGAGCGTCGAGATCAACCGTGGGGCGGTACACAATCGTCTCTGCGTACGAGTAGTCGCCAGGGTCGATATGCTGCTGGCGCTGGAACGCGTCCGGTTCAGCAAATACGATTTGGTGCCCACGCGCATGCAGCGCGCGATAAACGCCACGATAGTACGTTGCGGCACCGTTCCAGTAGGACGACAGCAGACTGGAGCCAAAGACAAACAGCTTCACGCCAGCACCTCCTCGCAGATAGCGGTCAACTGCTGTGCACGGTGATCGCAGGTATGGCGAGCGAGTACGGTTTCAAGCCCGCGGCGTGCCTGCGCGGCTGCACCGGCAGGGTCGCTTAGCAACCGCCGAATGCTCTCCGCCATCTGCTCCGTACTGCTCACCGAGATGTAATCGCCCTCACGGAAAAGCTGCTCGACATCGTTCCACGGCGCGGAGATCAGCGGGATGCCAGAAGCGAGTGCCTCGAAAACGCGAATTGTCGGGATTCCCTGCATGGATGTGCGGTACTGCTGTCTCGGGATGTGTAGCGTGAGTCGCGAACGACGGTAGGCCTCCGCTGCACCCAAATTCGAGATATACCCACCGAGGTGAATTCCGGCGTCTGCGAGTGCCCGAATGCCCTGCTCGGGATACCTCACGCCGTGCACCACCCAGGAGACGTCGGCCAGTTGTCGTGCCGGCTCGACGAGATATTGATACAGCTCACGCGTCCGCTCTCCGTCTCCCCAATTGCCAATCCAAATAACGTCGTTGCTTCGTGATTCGGCTGCGGTGGGAGAGAATACGCTTGTGTCCGCAGCCTCGTGAAAGGTCCACGCGCGAGTTACCCCGAACTGTTCTACATAGATGCGGCGCAGCGCCTCACCGAATGCCAACACACCGTCGAAAGCCTCGATCTGCATCCGCTCGATCGCAGCCGGCGAACTGGACGCGCGGTGGTGCGTGTCGTGGAACAGCAAACGACAGCCCGAGGACTCCCGTGCCCTCAGCAAGGTACCAACCAGCTCCGAGTCATTCCACTCATGCACGATCGCGATATCGACATCGTTAAGAGCCGCAGTGATCCGATCCGACTCGCCCGCGTGCGCACGGATTTCGAGGTCGGGATAAGCGCGCGTGAACTCCGCAAGCGACCCGCGGCCCGCCTCGCCTTCTGCGTCGATGAGGTTCGCGCGCGACCACCCATCGCGCTCCTCCCAACAGACGACGGAATGGCCCATGCGCCCCAGCGCGCGTGCCAGCCCGCGCAGGAAATGCGCATTGCCGTTATTCCAATCGGAGGTGAGGGAATGCACGAAAAAA